>JAGGYV010000004.1 GCA_021162325.1 Desulfobacteraceae bacterium
ATCAAACCACATTCGGAAAAAATCATCAGGGTACATATCATTAAAATAAATTTAATTCGCATATCTGACATCTCTTGCTTTATTACAGGTACCCGACTTGATGGAAATTAACAATTATCTAACCCGGATAAACCGAAAAAGTTAAAAGTGAACTAAAGTTTGAAGTGAGCTAAAGTTATGGTTAATACCTTCGGCATTTTTATTTTAAAATTTTCATTTTCATTTTTATTTTAAAAATGATCGCGCCTTTTGCGCAGTCCATAACTTTAGGCACTTTAGATCACTTTAGTCACTTCACACGTTTTGAGTTTTAAAAATAGTTTGCCAAAAAAACACAAAAATAAAAGATAAAAACCTAAACCGTATTAATTTTGGATTTTAAAATGTGCCCGTCGATTCTTGGCCCAGGCGCTTTCATTGTTGCCAAAATCAACCGGACGTTCTTCTCCGTAACTGACCGTACTTAATCGAGAGGTGCTGATACCGGTATTTATCAAAAACATTTTGACACTCTGAGCACGTCTTTGGCCCAGGGCAACATTATACTCTTCAGTACCTCTTTCATCACAATGCCCTTCAATCAAAATAGATGCACCGGAATTTTCTCTAAGCCATGCAACTTTCTGCTTGAGAACCATCCGGGCATTTGAAGTAAGCGTAACATCATCAAAATTGAAATAAACATCCGCATTCACAAACTTCATTCGGGCTTCTTCTTTAACCCTAACGGCTTCCTGCTCCTGAAGGCGCTGAGCTTCCAGCTCTTCTTCAGCCAAGGATTGGGCGGCATCCCCAGCCTGGGCCTGATCAACTGCAGTGCTGACTTCTGTTTCAGAAGGATACTGTTCCATGGGATCCAGACGAGACTTTTTCTTGGAGCATGACGATACTGTCACTAAAAAGCCAACCATGAAGATGACCCATCCAATTTTAAAACAAATATTACGTTTTTTCATGTTGCTCTCCTAATTAAATATTAAATTCATTAATTATTTACAGTACCGAATATTTAAAAATTTCTCCCATATACTACTAACTAATAGACCCTGTCTTTTATCTAGTACGCTTTAAATGAAGGCGACCACGCCGGGTCTGTCTGCTCCCCGGAATGTTTCAGCAACGCCCGCTGATCCGTCCCGGATGCGGTCATGACATAAATACGGGATTTCCCCGTACGCGTCGAACTAAATACAATCAAACTCCCATCCGGCGACCATGAAGGCGACTCATTACTGCCGGCATCCCGGGTTAACTGATTTAAATCCCTGCCATCCGTATTAATAACAAAAATATTGCTCCGGCCGTTTTCCATACCGGAATAAACAATCCGATCTCCCGTCGGCGACCAGTCCGGCTGCGTATTGTACTTCCCTTCATAGGTCAGACGTTTGACCGCCCCTGTATCCAGACGTTGAATAAAAATTTGCGGATTGCCAAACCGATTGGAAACAAACGCCATCTTTTTAGCGTCAGACGAAAACGTCGGAGAAACATCGATGCCCCAATTTTTAGTTAACCTTTTATCAATTTTTCCGCTTTCGGTCAAAAGATATATTTCTTCATCTCCTTCAAAGGACAAAGTAGCGCTCATTTGTTTTTTGCCGGGTATCCATACCGGTGTAATGTTCATCCCGTTAAATGAAATCCTTTTTTCCGTTTTATCACGAAGGTGTTTGATAAAAATTTCCGGTTTGTCATTCTTGTACGAAGTATACGCGATAGATGAACCATCCGGGGACCAGGCCGGAAATAAGGTTAAAGATTTTGTCTGTGTCACCTGTTTTATGTCATAGCCGTCAAACTCACAGGTAAAAATTTCCTTGTTTCCTGTCGTCTTGGAGACAAAGGCGATCATGCTTTCATAGACGCCTCGTTTTCCCGTTAACCGATAAACCATTTCACTGCAGAATCGAAGCGCTATTTTTCGCTGATCATCAAGCCGTCCCTTGTAGCGTTTGCCAAAAAACAGTTCCGATTTAAACGTATCAAACAATCGAAATTCAATTTGAAGCTGTTCGTCTTTTATGGTTACCCCGCCGGTAATCAGCAACTCAGCACCAATATCCGTCCAGTTGTCAAAATTTATTTTAGGGCCGGTAATCCCTTTCACCTGAAGATCTTCTAAAAATGCCTCGCGATCAATCATTTTAAAATAACCGGTAAACGTAAGAAATTCATTAACCAGATCAGATGCTGTAACCAAAATCTCTTTTCCTGCGGATTCTTCAGACAAGGATTTAAAGACAGGAACGGCCACGGGAATTTTATTTAAAAACGGATCACTGATTTTAATATAATCATACTCCGCAAAACAACATTGGGGCCTGAGAAACAAGCCTGTCAGGAGCACATAACCCATCAGAATAATAATATTAAATAATTTAATTGTCATACGTTGTACCATTGACTTAAAATAATTATAAAAACAATTTTTTCAAAATTTAAGTGGACTGCGCTAAACGCACGATCATTTTTAACATAAAAATTGAAAATGCCGAAGGCATTAACCATGACTTTAGCTCACTTCAAACTTTAGTTCACTTTTAACTTTTCCGGTTTATCCGGATTAGGTTAATGCAAACCGGAAGGCGTAAACCCAAGGACCAGATGATAATAGGCAAATCCTGCTGGCAGCGGGGGCAGCGGATTGGATTTCATAACCGTTCTATAAGCGGAATTATCTAAATATTCATTGCCGGAACGCTTTTCAAACCACACATCGGTAATGGCACCGTCCGGCAAAACTTTTATGACCAATCGACTTTCCAGCCCCTTGGTTTCTCCGGCCAGTTTCTCGGAAAACACCCAGTTATTCTTCATACGAACCGATACTTCCGCCTGGAAAATTTCAATCTGGGAAAAATCCTTCGGATACGCGTTGCCGGAACTAACAGAAGCGGATGTTGACCGTGACGGTTTATCCGTTTGGCTTTGAACCTCTTTTTTCAAACTTTCAATTCGATCTGACACCGATTTTGGATGAGATGCTTCTGATTCTTTTTTAATTCTTTTTACTGCAGTTTGAAGGACTCGCGCCGTATCAATCTTCTTTTTTTTCAGCGGTTTTTTAATTTTCTTATTTTTTTTGGGTTTTTCTACAACATAATCGGACAAATTCTTTTTCTTTTGCAACCCTTTTTTAACCGGCAGGGTTTTCGGCTGACTGCGAACAGGCATTTTTGCTATTTTATCAATCAGCTGATCAGAAGGGTCTATCGGCACTTTAGAAACCGGGGGAGTGACAAAAACATCTTCAACTTTTGCCGGAGGCAGCGGTGTTTCCGGGTTAAACGCCAGAAGATCAACATTAATGACAGACGGCAATTCAATCCGCCGATCAAATGAAGTGGGGAGATGAACAAACGTGACCAAAGCAAAAATAAATATATGACTGATAAACGATATAAGCGCGAAAATCAAAAAATTTTGAATTTGATTGTCAATATCGTCACCTATTAAAACCGGCTGTATCATTGATTGGTATCGTTTTTTATGAGTCAATAATGATTAACTTTTAGATTCAGTGTTTTCCAGCGGCAAGGTCACCATTCCGAGTTTTTCAACGCCGGCACCCTTGATCTCAGACATGACTCTAACGACGGTTCCGTAAGGGATATTTTTATCTGCTTTAAGAAAAATATTCTTATTCGTTCGATTTTCAAAAATTTTGGCCAGCTTTTCCTTTAAAAAGTCAATCCCCACTTCATAATCATTGATCAGAATTTTATTGTTTTTATCTATCGTTACAATCAACTGATCTTCATCAGAAGCAATATTGTCCGTATTTTCAGTTTCCGGAAGCGAAACATTTACCCCCTGAACCATCATCGGGGCGGTCACCATAAAAATAATCAGCAGAACCAGCATAACATCAACAAACGGGGTAACATTTATCTCAGACATCAATATGTCATTGTTATTACGACCAAGTGCCATTCTTAACCTCTTGGGATAAAATCAAATCTCTTTCAATAATATTTAAAAAATCGGATGAAAAACTATCCAGTTCAGATTCAATAATTCATATCTTCTGGATAAAATAATTATAGGCAATAACCGCCGGGATGGCCACGGCCAATCCCCCGGCTGTCGCAACCAGGGCTTCCGATATTCCCGGAGCAACCGCTGCAATACTGGCGGCGCCTTTTTGATAGGCAATACTGTGAAAGGAATTCATAATCCCCCATACGGTTCCGAACAACCCGATAAAGGGTGCCGTGTTCCCGGTTGTTGCCAGAAACGGCACCATCTGGATCAGGCGGATACTTTCCGTATTGCTTGAACGATGCAAAGCCCGCTTAACATTTTCAAACCCCTTGACGCCTTCATCCCGGGAAATCTGTTTTTTATTCCCTATGTTTTCACGGGGAAGCCCCTCCGTATAAATCTTTCTCAACTCAAGATATGCGATGCGAAAAGCCCGCGCAATGGGGCTAAACTGTAGCCCTTTTGCCCTGGAAAACGCATCTGAAAAATCTTTGGACTTCCAGAAATACTCAACAAAAAACGCGGATTCTTTATACGCTTTTCGGATTTGAAAATACTTGATCAGAATAATCGCCCAGGAAGCAACTGAAAACAAAAACAACAACAGCATTACAAACTGAACCATTAAACCGGCGTTTAATATCATATGAATGACATCAAGCCTTTCAGAAACCATAAGAAGGAGTCTCCCATTCCATTAAAATAATTGCCCGTCGCACCCGAAATCGCAATCTTCTTTTACGTTTTATCATAACTGCTCAGGTAGATAGGCTATAGGCTGAGGGTAAATAGGACAGGCGGAATAAGCTGTTTTTTTTAAAATAATTTATTCAGACAGCCCTTCAGCCTAAACCCCTTCAGTCTAGCCAACCTGAGTCGTTCCGTTTTATCTCCATTGCGTACACGCGCAAAAAAAAATTATCAAACAAAAGCTATCCGACAACGCGTAAAGTGTCAAGTCAAATGGTTCGGCCGTTTACATACAAAAAGATTAAATAAAAATGCCTTCATGCATTGCTGCATGAAGGCATTTAAAAAATATATCATAAAAAACGGGATCAGGGATGGGTTACATCATACCGCCCATTCCGCCCATACCGCCCATTCCGCCGCCGGGCATTCCACCAGGCATTCCACCACCACCTTCATTTTCAGAAGGTTTTTCAGCGATCATGGCTTCAGTGGTAAGCATAAGAGAAGCAACGCTTCCGGCATTTTGCAGCGCAAACCGGACAACTTTTGTCGGATCAATAACTCCGGCTTCAATCAGGTCTTCATAGGTATTCGTATCCGCATTGTAACCGACAGCGCCTTCAGAATTTTTGACCTTGTCAATCACAACAGATCCTTCATTACCGGCATTATCGGCAATCTGGCGCAGAGGCGCTTCAATCGCGCGCATAACAACTTTTACACCCAGTTTCTGCTCTGCTTTGATCTTAATTTTTTCCAAAGCGTCAAGACAACGAATCAGAGCAACACCACCACCCGGTACGATGCCTTCTTCAACAGCCGCACGGGTTGCATTTAATGCATCCTCAACCCTTGCTTTCTTTTCTTTCATTTCCGTTTCCGTGGCTGCCCCCACATTAATCACGGCAACACCGCCGATCAATTTGGCCAGACGTTCCTGAAGTTTTTCACGATCATAATCAGACGTGGTTTCTTCAACCTGTGCCCGGATCTGTTTTACCCGGCCTTCAAGAGCGGCTCTATCACCGGCACCATCAACGATGGTTGTATTATCCTTGTCAATAGTGATACTCTTGGCATGTCCCAGATCATCAATCGTAATATTTTCAAGCTTGATGCCAACATCTTCACAAATAACCTGACCGCCGGTAAGGACCGAAACATCTTCCAGCATGGCTTTTCTTCTATCACCAAAACCCGGTGCTTTCACTGCGGCAACATTTAATGTGCCTCTTAATTTATTAACAACCAGTGTTGCCAGAGCTTCGCCTTCAATATCTTCAGCAATAATCAGCAACGGCCTGCCCATTTTTGAAATTTGTTCCAGAATCGGCAGCAAGTCCTTCATGTTACTGATTTTCTTTTCATGAATCAGAATATACGGATCGCTGAGATTGACTGTCATCTTTTCTGAATCTGTCACAAAATAAGGAGAAATATAGCCACGGTCGAACTGCATACCTTCAACCACATCCAGACTGGTTTCCATTGACTTGGCTTCTTCAACGGTAATAACGCCTTCTTTACCAACCTTGTCCATTGCTTCGGCAATAATATTACCAATGGTTTCATCGTTATTGGCAGAAATCGTTCCGATTTGTGCAATTTCACGCTGATCGGTCGTTGATCGACTGATCTTGACAAGTTCCTTCACGGCAACTTCAATTGCCTTATCAATACCGCGCTTGATTGACATGGGATTGTTGCCTGCCGCAACCAATTTTAAACCTTCTTCATAAATGGAACGGGCCAGAATAGTCGCAGTGGTAGTCCCATCACCGGCCATATCACTTGTTTTACTGGCAACTTCCTTAACCATCTGGGCGCCCATGTTTTCAAACTTATCGTCAAGTTCCATCTCTTTGGCAACGGTAACACCGTCTTTGGTAACTGTCGGGGAACCCCATGATTTATCAATAACAACATTCCGGCCCCGGGGGCCCAGGGTAACCGCCACTGCGTCAGCTAACTGCTGTACGCCACTAAGCATTTTTTCACGGGCCTTGGCACCGTATTTAATTTCTTTTGAACTCATGATCATTAACCTCCAATTCGTTTATTCAATTATTCCTAGGATATCGTCTTCACGCATGATTAAGTGCTCTTCATCATTGATCTTAACGTCTGTACCGGCATACTTGGCAAATAAAACACGGTCACCTTTTTTAACATCCAGTGCGACCAGCTTACCGTCATCCCCCCGTTTACCGTTACCAACTGCCACAACAACGCCTTCAGCGGGTTTTTCTTTTGCGCTATCAGGAATAATGATTCCGCCCTTGGTCTTTGATTCCTCTTCAACCCGTTTAACCAGAATTCGATCCTGCAATGGTCTGATTTTCATTTTACTTCTTCTCCTTTTCTCTTTTTTGAGTTTTATCATTCATTCGTAAAATCAATCATCTTATAAAAAGTCATGCCAATATATATATAGAACCAGCGCAAAATTTAATATTCGCTCTGATCAACAATATTTTTAACTATCATCTAATAACGATTAATCCGAACTTTTTGTTTTGCCGGGCGTTATTTTTTCAGATGATTTTTTTTCGGCTTTTTTAGTTTCTTTGCTTTTTACCGGGGCGGCAGAACCGTTTGACTTGTTCGCATAATCAGTTACATACCAGCCGGATCCTTTTAAATGGAATGAACTTTGGGAGATTAGCTTGTGAAGCTTCCCCGAACAATTGGGGCATTTGGAAAAAGGTTTGTCCGAAATTTTCTGCATTATTTCATGAATATGTCCACATTTCGCACATTCATATTCGTAAATTGGCATTTTGTCGCATCTCCTGGTTTTTTAAAACGATCTCAATCATCTGCTCAGAACCGCAGTAATTTAAAATCATAAGGAATATAGTTAATTTTTTAAGGTTGTCAAGGGTCGGAAAGAAAAATTTATAAATTTTTAAGATTTTCCGGCACCCGTCGCCAGTTTTTATAAAATTCCATCACAGGGCCCAATTGTTTTATGTTGACTTTACTAAGTATTTCATGCGTTTTGACATGGACCCGGACTTCTTCATTCATTTTTTCTTTAAAAGGGGCATCAAAATGCTGAAGAAACTTTCTGAAACGAATAATGTGAATCAGTTCATGACATACAATATATACGGCAAATGCATACAAATCCAAATCCTTGAATTTTTTCATGGCATTAATAATGGAATGATCCTGAAGACAAACTTTATAAAAATCCTTCACCGGCGCATCCGGCAAGTCATTCTTTGTCTTTTCCGCATATCGGATAACCTGAGCAAAATGATCATCAACAATCTCATTTTCCGACAAATCAATCAGCGTTTTCACATCATAATTCAAATGCAGCAACTGGGTGGCGGACAACTTGTAATGATTACTGACCAATTCTTCAGCCACAGCCACCGAGTTTGTGACAATTGGAATATCATGCGGACTAAAATACTGATATTTTGTCATAATTAAAAATCATTTTTTTTAAGAAAAAAAGAAAAAATATATAGACATATAAATTTAGGTTATGGTATAAAATAAAGTTATAATTTTCAATTTATTTAAATTAATTTTTGGAGGTGATCCTTTGGGTAGTGTAATTAAAAAAAGAAGAAAAAAAATGCGTAAACATAAACATCGAAAGCTGTTGGCCAGAACAAGACATCAGAGAAACAAAAGGTAGATAGATGATACGGCAGGCTTTTTTAAATATTTAAACGGAAAAAGTGTGAATTTTTCATTCATCACTTTTTCCGTTTTTATTTTTATTTTCTATTTCGATGTAAAATCTTTTAAGTATCGAAGGAATTCCGAGTCTGTCGACAGTACCGCTTTACTCTTTGCACCTAAAGACGTTTGGTATACTTCCATCGCCTTTGTAAAGGAATAATATTCCGGGTCCATATTGTATGCTTCGGCATATATTGTTGTTGCTTCGGCATCCGCCTTACCCTTTATTTCCTGAGCCCTCCGATAGGCATCCGACTGAATCAGTTTTAAATCTTTTTCCTTGTCACCTTCAATCCTAAACGCTTCCCCGCGGCCTTCTGAACGGATTTTCTCCGCCATCTGATTTCGCTCGGCAACCATGCGGCCATATACTGATTCCCTGACTTTCTGAACATAATTCACCCGCTTGATTTTTACATCAATGAGCTCGATTCCGAATTTTTCCAGTTTTGGCTGCGAGGCTTTTAAAATTTCCTCGGATAATCTTTCCCGGCCGGTTTGAATAGTGTGTTCCGAAGATTCGTCCTTTGTATTTTCATCGACTATCTCAACCTGGTCAAGGGTTGTCATTTTCCGATTGCTGTTGCGGACGGTCTCGATCAGGTGATGCGAGGTTACGGCATTTCGAACTGCCGGATTAATGATGTCATCCAACCGATTTAATGCCCGATTCCGTTCAGTAACAGTTTCAAAAAAAGCAATCGGATCAACAATACGCCATCTGGCAAATGTATCCAGCCAGATATAGGTTTTATCCAGCGTCGGGATCTGTCCCGGCTCCCCGTCCCATTCCTGAATATTTTTCAAAAAATAATTCGGCTGCTGGATAAACGGAACTCTGAAATTAAGTCCCGGTTCCGTAATGGGCTCCCCGACAACCTTATTGAACTGTGTCACTACCACCTGCTGCGTTTCATCCACCACAAACGCTGAAGAGACAAACCCCATACACCCCAGAGCCACGATAATAATTAAAATTATAAATTGCGTCTTCATTTTTGTAACCCCCATTTCTCACCGAGATTGAGCAGCGGCAAAACATTTGTCTGATCAGAATCAATAATATACAACTCTCCCAAATTCGGAAATACCAGGTTCACCATTTCCAGATACAGCCGGCGGCGGGTGACGTCTTTAGCCTTGGCGTATTCCTGATACTGGGAAATAAATCTTGACGCATCACCTTTTGCCTGGTTGACACGCTCGGTGGCATACCCTTCCGCACTTTTAATGGTCTGTTCCGCTTCGCCCCGGGCTCTTGGAATCACCCGGTTATATTCTTCTTTGGCCTGGTAGATCAATTTTTCTTTTTCCTGCACCGCCTGATTGACTTTATTAAATGAATCCTGAACCGGAACCGGCACATTTGTGTTGCCCAGTTCAACCGTGTCAATTTCAATACCGGTTTCAGCTTCATCAAGCTCTTTTTGAAGCCAGTTCTGGGCGTCTGCGGCAATCTCTTCCCGGTTACTGATCACTTCATTAATACTGCGGTCTCCCACCACCAGGCGCATGGACGCTTCAGACATATCCCTTAAAAACTGAGTAACATCCCTGACTTTAAATAAATAGTTATACGGGTCTTTAATCCGGTACTGTACAATCCAGGGGACCACGCCGACATTTAAATCACCGGTGAGCATCAATGATTCATCGATACCTTCACGGCCGGAAACATATCGTGAAGAACCGGACGAAGCGGACGTATATCCGAATTCTTCTTTATAGACCCGCTTGGTTTTAACTTTTGTCACCCTTTCAATACCTGCGGGAAGTTTAAAGTTAAGTCCCGGCATTTCCGTGCGAATATATTTTCCAAAACGCTGAACCACACCAACTTCATTGACATCTACCGTATAGACCATTGAGGTACCGAAAAAGAGCACGATACCCGCAAGCACGAGCAGCAACCAGACGCCCGAAAACTTAAAGTCTTTGAACTTATCAACCAAATCATCCATCTGGGGAGGCTTTACACCACCGCCGCCGGTACTTCTTTCCTTTTGTTTCTGTTGCAGTTTCTCCCAATCCCAATTCATATCTCTTTCCTGTTAATTTTTAATGTGTGGGTATATTCCCTCACAAATTTGTTCATTTTTTACAAAAATGTCACCTATTGATAAAAAATAAAAACCGCATTCATTTCAAATCTGAGTTGTAAAGCGTGGAAAAACAGAAGGGTAAAGGAATGGGTTTGCTTAAAATATCTAATTAACATCCCCTGTCAAGTCAAGAAAAATCCAACCCCATTATAAATCCACCACAAAATGCATATCTCGAAAGCGACTCTTGACTCTTGCCTGACATCAGGCATATATCATATGACAATAAACTATAATTTCAATTGATTCTATGATCATTTATCATTATTCAAGATGGGGTAACCCATTGACAGCAAACCAGCAGATGCCAAAATGAAAAAACAGCGCTCTCGAAAATCAGAATACGTTCATATAAAAGAGGTGCTTTCTACCGTCATCAGCAACTGCCGACCAGAAACAAATTCGGCGCTTTCTGAAATCAGAAAAATCTGGAACACGGTGTTAGATAAAACTATTACTGATAATGCACAGCCTTCGGCATTGAAGGGCGGCACCTTGCTGATCACCATAAAAAGTTCCACCCTGACCCATCAACTTCGATTTCTGACAAATGATATCATCCAGGCAATCAACCGTGAAACAGGTCCTCACAGAATCACTGAAATAAAACTAAAAACAGGAAACTTTTAATCGCTTTCAATGACTGAGCTCACAAAAGACAGCCTGTTTGGCGGCCGTCTGAAAATCAAACAGTCCAGATCCGGTTACCGGTTCTCAATGGATGCCGTCGTCATTGCCAAGTACGCGGACATTAAAATAGATGATCGCGTTATAGATATGGGAACCGGGTGCGGCGTTATTTCTCTAATACTGGCTCATCTTCATCCGGATATCACCGTATACGGCGTGGAAATCCTGAAAAACCAGGCTGAAATTGCCGCCCTAAATGTCAGAGACAACAACCTGGAAAAGCGCGTGACCATTTTAAACCAGGACATAAAAACATTATCCCCTCACCAGACATCAGGCACCGTAGATGTTGTTATATGCAATCCGCCGCACATTGAAAAAGCCTGCGGCAGAATCAACTTCAGCGATCAGCTTGCGGTTTCCCGCCATGAAATAAAAATAACCCTGGATGAAGTAATCAAGGCAGCCAAAAAGATGCTATGCCGTTCCGGAAGGCTGATCATGGTCTACCCCGCAGAAAGGCTGGTGGACCTGATCGACCGGATGCGATCATGCGACATTGAACCCAAAAAAATGACCGTTCTTTATACCAAGTCAGATGCTGATGCAAAACGCATTTTAATGGAAGGGGTTAAGGGCGGCAGGCCGGGAATTAAAATTAACAAACCGCTGATTATTCATAATGCTGACGGCACATATACTGCATCAGCGCAACGAATATTCGGTTATTAAACAATAAATTTGTTACCTTTTTAAATTTTTATTTGACACACATGCTTAAATATGGATATTTTGCCAAATCTATAAACGACATGGACCTTTCATGTAATATTTGATCTATTGGAGAGGTGGC
>JAGGYV010000143.1 GCA_021162325.1 Desulfobacteraceae bacterium
CAATGCCCCGCAATTGACCGGCACAAAATTGCCGTTTTTGCGATCACCCATTTCATGGATTTCTTTTGCCACCAGCTCCTTGCCGGTGCCGGATTCCCCGTAAATAATCACCGACGCATCCGTGGTGCCCGCTTTTAATATGAGCTCATAAACCTCCTGCATGGCAGGGCTTTTGCCGATAATGCGGCCAAACCGAAATCGGTCCTTGATGTCGGACCGCAGACGGATATTTTCCTTGCGCAGGTTTTCTTCCCGTTCACGCAGGGCATCTGTCGCTGCTTTTCGTTCGGAAATATCAACAATAAATCCCTCAATCAGATACAGTTCCCCATTTTTATCGTAAATTGACCGGGCGCTCAAAGAAACCCAGATGTGGTTGCCGTCTTTGCGGCGAAAGGACACTTCAACGTCCGCCACAGTTTCATTTTTGCGAAGCATACGCAATGTTTTATCCCGTTGTTCGGGGTACGTGTTAATAAGCAGATTCTATGAACCGGATCAGTCAGTAAATTTTTAGATTCCGTTGACATGCGGAACGGATTATCAGAATAAATGAGTCTCTGAGACAGAGGCTTTTTTTAATGGAAAAAGGGCGGAGATGTCTATGCAGGACGTTCCGCCCTTTTTGTAACAAGAACCCGCAAGTGATTTTCAAGGACATGCGTATGATAATTTTTTTTTCCGCGATGCTTAATGAAATTTATCTCCTTGGCCGGGAATATCCCTGGCCCAAACCCAAAGCCTGCCCATGTTGCAACGGATACAGGCTGTGGGAGCATGGATATATTTTGGCCTATTTTGACGGTTATTGCCATCCCCTGTGTTTAAATACCGCTGTCCGGAATGCAGGTGTGTATTGAGTCTGCGACCGGAGGGATATTTTAAACGGTTTCAGGCATCGATCGAGACTATCCGATCCAGTATCGTATCCAAAATCAGATTCGGCAAATGGATTGACGGGATTAGCCGCAGCCGTCAGCAGCATTGGTTTAAGTCTTTGAGGAAAAGGATCAAAGCATATCTAACGGATGCCTGGCAGCAAGGGGTTTTAGCCGGATTTGATTATTTTTTAAAATCAGGCCAAATACCGGTGAGCCGGTCCATTTAATCTGCGCATATTTTCAGTTTTTGTCGACCCTACCGAACAGTGTCATTTTAAAAGCCTTTTTTTCAGGATACAGCAGTAAAAATCTAAAAAGGAGGTATTTTGATGACTGAAGATGAAAAAAAGCAGGTGGCGGTATCCGAAAGAATCCAAGTTGACACCCTTATTTAATAGGGCTATAAATTACTAATAAATAAAATTTTAGCGTCGCGTTGTTTGTGGAATAAACGCCTTTAATCCTTTTAACTCATGTAATCTGTATGAATTAAAAATGGAGAATAAAAATAAGGTTCAATTAATCTGGGGGATTGTCCTGATTTTAATGGGCGTTAGTGTTTTTTTTCGATTGCCTGTGGTGATCGAAAAAATGTCTGATACAGTTGATCTTAATTCCGGGTTATATTTTTTACATTTTAGTTTTTATCTTATCGCAGTCATTCTGATTGGCGGCGGAGTTAAAAAAATTTTGAATTATTGGCCATTCAAGAGATGATAGTCTCGTAAAAAGTCGGATTCCGACGGCAAAGTATAAAAGGTCACCAATCTTAAAAATTGGCAAGGCGCGCAAATTATGAGTGATGATTCGTACTTAGCGTACTTTGAAGAAACGAAGAATGCAGCGCAACAAAGAATTTGGACTTTTTACGAAGCCGTCAAGAGATAGTTTTAAAATTCCATTCTCACCTGTGAAGATAAGAATCTGGTAAGGTGTTCATCAAAAAATATGAAAATAGTCACACATTTTTTTCGGAGACTCAAAGAAGACATTATTGGAGAATAATATGTCCTTAAGAACCAGTATAAAGACTTCTAAATCAAATAACATGAATGGTGCTCATGCGATTCAGCATTTAAAATCAGAAGTCGAATATCGTACCAAGCTTCAGGAAATATCAAATTCGATTTATGCGGCATTGAATCTTGATGAAATCTTAATTGATTTAAAAGAGGATATTATCGAACTATTCAATGCGGAGCGCATCACCATCTATTATGTTGATGGCGTTAAACGTGAGCTGGTTTCACGATTTAAAACCGGTAATGAAGTTTCCGAAATCAGGGTCCCCATATCCAATACAAGTCTTTCCGGTTATGCCGCCGCTCATCAAAAAATGCTGAATATTAAAAATGTATATGATGAATCAGAATTGTTAAATATTGATGAGGAATTAAAATTTAATAAAAATTGGGATAAAAAGACCGGTTTTCGTACGCAACAGGTATTAGTTGTTCCGATTGTTTTTAAATCCTTTGTACTTGGCGCAATTCAGTTGATCAACCGGAAAGGTGGCGGTCCCTTTATTAAGGGAGATGAAGAAAATGTCACCGAATTATCAAATATTATGGGGATTGCGCTGTATAAACAGAAAAAAATGGCCACCGGCCGAAAGAGTAAATTCGATTATTTGCTTCAAAATCATCTTTTAACGCAAAAAGAGCTGAATCAAGCGATTGCGACTTCGCGGGATAAGAAAATTCCCATTGTCAATATTCTGATTGATGATTTAAAAATATCCCAAAAAGATATTGCAGAAGCCCTCAGCCGTTATTACGATCTTCCGTTAATTCAGTATAATGAAAACCTTCCCATTCCCGGTGAATTGCTCAGAGGCCTTAAAGTCGGATTCATGAAAAATAATGTATGGGTGCCGATTCGCACGGAAAAGGGTGAAATCGTTATTGCGATTGATAATCCAGAGGATATGCAGCGGGTGGATGAAGTGAGGGCGCTGTTTTCCGGACGTAAAATTAAACTGGCATTTGCATTAAAAAATGACATTCTCAAGATCATTAATCTGTTTACCACGGATGAAAAAGAACTGTCGTCAATTGACGATATACTTTCTCAGCTTAAAAGTGAAGATGATGAAATCGAAGAAGAATTCTCAGGTGTATCTGAAGAAAGCAGTGCGGTTGTGCAGCTGGTTAATAAAATTATTTTAGACGCATATGCACGCGGAGCTTCTGATATCCATCTGGAGCCGTATCCGGGTAAGCAGAATACTCAGGTCCGCATAAGGGTTGATGGTGCATGTGCCCTTTATCAGACAATTCCTTACAGTTATAAAAATGCGGTGGTCTCCCGAATAAAAATCATGTCGGAACTGGATATTGCAGAACGCAGAAAGCCCCAGGACGGTAAAATTTCTTTTAAAAAGTACGGTGGTAAAGATATTGAACTTCGTGTGGCAACGATTCCGACCCAGGGGGGGAATGAGGATGTTGTTATGAGAATTCTTGCTGCCGGTGAACCAATTCCGCTCAATAAAATGGGCTTTTCCGAACATAATTATGATAATTTTATCAGCGCGATTGTAAAACCGTACGGGTTGATATTCGTTTGCGGCCCAACAGGTTCAGGAAAAACAACGACGTTGCATTCCGCATTAGCATATATCAATAAAGTTGAAACCAAAATATGGACGGCTGAAGATCCGGTTGAAATTACTCAAAGAGGATTACGCCAGGTCCAGGTCAAGCCCAAGATCGGTTTTGATTTTGCCGCCGCCATGCGGTCGTTTTTGCGCGCTGACCCGGATGTTATTATGGTGGGTGAAATGCGTGATCATGAAACCACCCAGATGGGTATTGAAGCATCTTTAACCGGTCACCTTGTTTTTTCCACATTGCATACAAACAGCGCTCCTGAAAGTATCACCCGGCTTCTGGATATGGGGATGGACCCTTTTAATTTTGCCGATGCGCTTCTGGCCATCATGGCGCAGCGGCTTGTGCGAACACTTTGCAAAAATTGCAAAAAAGCGGTTAATCCCACAAAATCCGAATATGATGAATTGGTCCGGGAATATGGACCTGAATTATTCAAAGCTAATTTGAATATTCCTTTTACAAGTGATCTGACCATCTATAAACCTGAAGGCTGTGCAGAGTGTAATAATACCGGATATCGCGGTCGAATGGGTATTCATGAATTGTTGATGGGTACGGATAAAATCAAGGAGATGATACAAAATAGAGCCACGATGAGTGAAATTCGGGACCACGCGATTTTTGAAGGAATGACCACACTGAAGCAGGATGGTATTGAAAAAATATTTGGCGGGTATGTAGACCTTATCGAAGTGCGGAAAGTCTGTATTAAATAATTTTGTAGCTGTTCAGGTAGATAGGCTGAAGGTAAATAGGGCAGGCGGAATAAGCTGTTTTTTTAAAAATAATTTATTCAGACAGCCCTTCAGTCTAAACCCTTTCAGTCTAATTAACCTGAGTAATTACATAAATTTTTCGTTTTACAAATTGCAACCTGGCATTTAATTTCAGCGGTATTAAAAATTGTTCAGGGATGATACGGTTATCGATTATTGCTTTAAAAAAAAATATCGGTTGATGAATACCTGACACCGTTTTTTCTCTTTAGTCCTAAAAAATAACACCTCAATAAATTTGTTTAAAAGTAAGCGCTGCTTACATGGCCAATAAATTAATATCATCTTTTAATCCCACTATATCAATATTCTAAAGAAAAATTTAAAAATATATTGACATGCTATTAAGTATAAGTAATACATACTTACAAAAAGAAGGGTCAACCTGATATTATGAATGTGCCATTAAAAAATAAATCTCTGCCGCCTAGCCGTCAAAAAATTGCCAATGCGTTGAAGCTGCTTCTTAAAGAAAAGGATTTTAATTCAATTACGACAGCTGAGATATCTCGTGTGGCTGGTGTCAACGAAGCTTTGATTTACCGGCATTTTAAAGATAAAAGAGGTTTGCTTCATGCGGTTTTGTCTGAATATCTGGATGAGTTTGTATCAAATCTTATCTTTGATTTGAAAGGTATTAAGGGAGCGATTAATAAAATCAGAAAATTTGTATGGGCAACAATCCATTATTATGATGCTGATCGGGTTTTTTCAAAAATTCTTCTTCTTGAAGTGCGTAATTTTCCGGGATATTTTGAGAGCGAAACGTATCAAATCATAAAATATTATGCTGATTTTTTAATGAAGATAATCCAGGAGGGAATTAAATCCGGTGAGATACGAGATGATATTGTCCCTTCAAATATTCGGCAGTTTATTCTGGGTTCCATCGAGCATTATTGTCTTCCGGCACTCATCTATAATCATAAAATTGATTGTGATGCGTTGGCGGATAATTTGTGTGAGATTCTTTTTGTCGGGATTATAAAAAATAATACGTTTTAAACATCAGGCTTTGAAATGCATGTCTGGTTTTATTATTAAATTCTATACGTCATATAATTTTCTAAAATGATCAAAGGAGTACCGCATGAAAATTCTTAAGATTGATCATCTCGGGGTGGCTGTTAACAGCATCGAAAATGGAAAAGACTTCTGGTCGGGTGTCCTTGGGCTGGAATTTGAAGGCGATGAAACCGTAGACGCACAAAAGGTCAAAACAGCTTTTTTCCCGGTCGGTGAAGGCGAAGTGGAGTTGCTGGAATCAACGGCACCGGATGGCCCGATTGCCAGGTTTATTGATAAAAAAGGTGAGGGAATCCAGCATGTCGCCTTTCGTGTTGAAAATATTGAAGAGGCTCTTGATGAATTAAAGCAAAAAGGAGTCCGTTTAATTGATGAGACGCCGCGAATTGGTGCCGGAGGTGCTAAAATCGCATTTCTGCATCCTAAGGCAACCAGTGGGGTACTCGTGGAATTATGTGAACGATAATGGCGTCGTGAAAAGTCCCATCTACTGCGTTGTAGCGATTTTTCAGCCATTCAAAATACTACATGTATGATTTCTTGTCTGAAAAATCACTACGCCTTGCCAAATTTTATGGCATTGGTGGAACTTTTAACTTAGCCATTCTGGTACTTTTTTTGAGAGCATCATAAATTATTTTAAAAGGAGCTTTGATATTGGACATGGCAGATCATGCGGATATTCATAACTGGCAAAAAATGGCGGAAAAAGAATTAAGGGGAATTCCGGTTGATACTTTGACAAAACCCACCCCAGAGGGAATCGAGATCAAACCCTTATATACTGCAAAAGATCTTGAGAATCTGGAGTTTTTAAATATTCTTCCCGGCGTGGATCCCTTTGTTCGTGGTGTTCGGGTAAGTATGTATACCAACAGGCCTTGGACAATCCGTCAGTATGCCGGTTTTTCTACGGCCAAAGAATCCAATCAATTTTATAGAAAAAATCTCGCAGCCGGGCAAAAGGGGTTGTCGGTGGCTTTTGATTTGCCCACTCATCGTGGTTATGATTCCGATCATCCCCGGGTGATTGGTGATGTCGGCAAAGCTGGCGTTCCAATTGATTCCGTTGAGGACATGAAAATATTATTTGATGGAATTCCGTTAGATAAAATGTCGGTTTCCATGACAATGAATGGTGCCGTCCTCCCGGTCCTTGCCGGTTATATTGTTGCGGCAGAGGAGCAGGGCGTTTCTCAGGAAAAACTGATGGGGACCATTCAAAACGATATTTTAAAAGAATACCTCACCCGTAATACATATATTTATCCTCCGGAACCTTCCATGAGAATTGTATCGGATATTATCGGATACTGCTCAACGAACATGCCCAAATACAATACGGTCAGTATCAGTGGGTATCATATGATGGAAGCTGGAGCAGACTCCGTTCTTCAGACCGCATTTACCATTGCCGATGGTATTGAATATGTTAAAGCAGCGATCGAAGCCGGGCTTGATATTGACGATTTTGCTCCGCGATTATCTTTTTTCTTTGGTATTGGCATGAATTTCTTCATGGAAATAGCCATGCTCCGTGCGGCTCGTTTTTTATGGGCAGATCTGATGAAACAATTCAATCCCAGGAATCCCAAATCCCTGATGCTCAGAACCCATTGCCAGACATCCGGCTGGAGCCTGACGCAACAGGATCCCTATAATAATATCATTCGTACAACACTCGAATGTCTTGCGGCTGTGTTAGGCGGTACGCAATCTTTACATACCAATTCTTTTGATGAAGCAGTCAGCCTGCCGACCGATTTGTCCGCCAGAGTTGCCCGAAATACGCAAATAATTGTTCAGGAAGAGTCCCATGTGACCCGTGTCGTTGATCCGCTGGGTGGATCGTATTATATAGAGTCTCTTACGAATTCCATAATTCAAGAAG
>JAGGYV010000178.1 GCA_021162325.1 Desulfobacteraceae bacterium
CAAGTATTTAGAATAATATTAGATTGGACATGTTTTTTTGTTTATCCTTGTTTGTAAGTGTTTCGGTTTTTATCTCTGATTTTTGTGCTTTTCCTCGGTCCCATGGTCTCTTGTGGGAATGAATAACTGTTCCTCAAATTACCATGCCTCTATAGCAACAGTCACTAAGTATGGATTCCCACAGAGGATAGTGGAAACCAGAAAACCAGAAAACTTTGCAGGTTCCTTAAATTTCCAGTTGTTTTTTTATTAATTTACATAAGCTTTCTTTGATTTCGGGATGTCTCGGGACCGGTGTTTGCCTGCCGTTTATAATATTTGCATAAATATCATGCCGACTTCCATGTCGTTTAAGATAGCATCCATTTGAAATAAGGAATTTGATAAAATTGTTGCGTTTCACTATATTTCTACTTGCAAGTCGGTGGTTTTAAAATCCTGGGCGGGAATTGAAGACGATTCCTGTATCATCATGATAAATGCGTCTTTAATATTTTGTTTTAATTCATCAAAAGTTTCTCCCTGGCTGAAAACGCCTGGAACTTCACGAAGTTTTCCCACATACCAGCCATCATCCATCCAATAATCCAGCGTAAAGTTTCTAACCATGTCATTTGCCTTGATCGTTTGATCTATATGTTATGCCCATTTAACATAACTTCTCAATAAGTCCGGGTGGATTTTATCCGTAAGAATTTTATAAAAGGCTTACGCCTAAACGCCAAAAAGACATATACGCCTCATTCAATCAATTTAAGCCTTATTGTGTTGCGGTTGCCCGTACTTTTTGGGAAGTTACCATTTAATATTTCTGAAAATCTGGTCGGTTTTAATATTATGTTTGTAGGTTATCACAAATGCTATCATTTTTGCAATTACTTCATCGGAATTAAGGGAATTAAGGGGACAGTATATCAATCATTTTTCTTTTTAGGTTTTCGTCCAGGTTTTCGCGGTGCTAAATCTCTGCCAAGCATGTCCGCCAGTTGCGATACAAAGGATGTGCCGCCCAAGGGACGACCGGTCCGTCCATGTCTGCGGATCTCCTCCAGTTCCTCAGAGGATGACGCCCCGGCTAAAAAATTCTCCCAGTTGCCATTGATAATCGATAGCAGCGGTTCCACGGTCACCAGTTTATCATTTTGAGCGGATATATGGGCGGCAGCGCTGCTCCAGCGCCATTGTTCCGGTTTCGCTACAAGCTTTGCGCGGACAGAATTATTTTCAATATACCGGGTACAGGCCAGCAAGTATTGCTCATCCATCACAAAAGAAGAAAATCGTTCCTGCCACAAATGCCCTCGCCATCCTTCACGAAAGTTGATACGGCGGGTATATCGGCGGTGCGCTTCCCCGATGGCCAGTCGGAGATTCTCCTTCTTTGACGGCACGGCGACCAGATGGATATGATTCGGCATCAGGCAATAGGCCCATATTTCTACCCCATATTTCCTGCACCATTGTGCCATGAGATCAATATAGGCGGCATAGTCTTCATCCGAAAAAAACGTTTTCTGGCGTCTGTTGCCTCGCTGTGTAATATGATGCGGCATGCCTTCCGCTACGACTCTTGCAATTCTTGCCATGAAATGAGCATACGTCGGCGGCTGCATCTATGTCAAGAAATAAATATACTGTCCCCGATATTCCTTTTTCTTTCCGGCAATGTTACGCTTTGCCCAGAAAAACCATAGGCGATACATGAAAGCGTTTGCTCAATGCTCTAATTTGTCTAATATTTAATTTTCGTTTTCCACTCAGAATTTCCGATACAACCCCCTGGCTTCCGAGTTCCTTCAGGTCATTTTGTTTAATCCCATGCTCTATCATCAGGTATTTTAAATTAGCGAGCGGATCAGCTTCCGGTTCCGGGATATGACTATTTTCATAGTCCTTGATTAAAGTTCCCAATGTATCGATCAAGGATTCTTTTACAGGATCAGACTTTTTACTTACGGAATCAATTAATATATCCAGCAGGTTTATGGCATTATGATAATGAGTCCGGGTGTGAATGCTTGAAATGATTTTTGACACCACCGGCCATACTTTGATTGTTTTATTTAATTCTTTTTCTAACGCGATCATTTTTTTATTCCTTCCATTTTCCTTTATCATATTCAGAATGAGTTAAAATATTCCGGATGTAGATACGTTTTCGCGCATAGACGATATAAGCAATCAATCTGCATTTATTCCTGCTAATATTAAAAACTGTCAATCTCCCAACCTGATCCGCTATGGGAAACGTTTTTTGTAAATTTGAAAATGATGTAAAATCTGTATTTTTTACAATCCGATACCAGCGGTCTAATGACTCTTTTGTATTAGAATATTTTTTGCTGAATTCCAGCAACCGTTTTCGTGTTATCACATGCATATGAACCATATATCTCAATTAGAGATCGGCATCAAGAAATATTTTAATTCAAAATTCCGGGGACATCCACGATAAGTAATGCCAGGAAATAAATATACTGTCCCCGGTTTCCCTGTGAATTAGTCTTGTCGTGTCTCATATTTTAATTCACAATTCAAACTTTGACACTTTTTTTTCTCCCAAGAGGGTTCAAAACGACCCGCTGACGCAGTCGATTGATCCATTGACCCTCGGCGTTATGCTTCTCATAGGCCTTGACTTATCAAAAATAATAAGTTATTAATATTGATAATGTGGCATATACGAGAACATCATAAATTAGATAAGGTTGTTGAAAAATTACCATTACAGGTCGTGAAAAAATACGAGCTCTGGAAAAGTATCGTTTTTCGGCATGGCCCATAAACTTCGGGAATTTCCAGGTTTTCATGACGAAAAATTAAAAGGAGAGCATGAAGGAAAACGTTCATCCCGGCTGAATATTCAATATCGTGTTATTTATTC
>JAGGYV010000078.1 GCA_021162325.1 Desulfobacteraceae bacterium
AATCGATGGACAGATTCCGCAGCCTCCCGGCCGCTTGCCAGTGCATGAATAACAGACGACGGCCCGGTATGCGCATCCCCGGCCACAAAGACTTTCTCCTCCGGAGTAGCCGTGGCCTGAAGCGTAAGCGGATCAACTGCCATCTTAGTATCGCAAATCAGTCCGGCAGATTCTAAAAACACCTTATCCGCCTGCTGGCCGATGGCAATGATGACTGTGTCTGCATCCAGATAATGCAGCTCACAATCATTAAAACTGGGCGCAAAACAACCGCAGTCATCAAAAACCTGCACACACCGCTGAAAATCGATCCCGATTAACTGTTCGTTTTGAAAATTAAGCTTGGGATTTCCCCATGAACACTCAAACTTAATCCCTTCCGCCGCAGCACTCTCAATGGCCTCTGGAAATGCAGGGAGTTGCTTATCAGATTCAAGGGTTGCCATCGTGACTTCTTTTGCTCCCAGCCGGAGTGCTGTTTGCGCGGAATCGACAGCAACGTTTCCGCCACCGATGACAATTACCTTTTCGCCGATCTCAGGATTTTTTCCTTCACGGACCATTTTAAGAAACGGCAGGCCATGGTAGACGCCCTGCTTTTCTTCTCCTGCAATATGAAGCAACCCATGTTCAGGGCATCCGGTGGCAACAACAACCGCATCAAAATCATTCTTGAGTGCTTCCATGGTTTTATCTTTGCCGATCTTTACATTGCATTGAAAAGAAACACCCATATCAACGAGCAGTCCCATTTCCTTGTCTAATACAGATTGAGGGAGCCTGAAATCCGGAATCGCCCAGCGCAGCATCCCGCCAGTTTCTTTTTCTGAATCAAAAATCGTTACCAAATGGCCCTGAATTCTAAGATCAAACGCTGCCATCATTCCGGCAGGCCCTGATCCGACAATAGCTATTGTTTTGCCTGAATCAGGCTGCATTTCCGGCAAGGGAATCGCCTCATCCGCAAATTGATCCGCCAGATACCGTTTTAAGGTTCGAATCGCCACTGCTTCGCCTTCTGTTTCTTTTCTATGGCACCTTTCTTCACAGGGATGAGAGCATATCCGTCCGAGAATCGCCGGAAACGGTAAATCTTTTCTCAGAATTTCCATTGCCTCTTGTTCTTGCCCTCTGGCAATCAATTGAACGTACCCCTGGCAGTTAACGCCTAAAGGGCATCCCTGGCGGCAGGGCGCCAGCTTCATCCTTAAATTATCCAAAATACAGGTGTCCACACAAATACTGCAAAATACACATTTGTCCTTATCAATGGCGATATTATCGGACAGACTTTCTAATAGATTAATTCTCATTGGTTATGCCTCCTTGTCCATGCGAATAATCGGCGCATAAGAAATTTTCACATCTTCCAGGCGTTCTCCCTGGGTCAACACGATATGTTTTTTCCAATCCTGTTCATTGGTTTCAGGAAAATCACTCCGGTAGTGCCAGGGCGACCATCGGCTTTCCTTCCGCTCTTTTGACGCAAGTGCGCTCATCGTGGCACATTGAATGATATTTTCCACTTCAAACAATTTAAACAGGTCATGCACATCCTGCACCTTAACCATTGTCGTCAGTTCCTCACGGAATCGATCCATCCACCACAACGCACGGTCCAGTTTATACTCATTTTTAGGCGGTTTAATATAATCACTGATCATCCGCCGGACTTTATACTCAAACTCTTCGATGGCGATTTCATTTGTATTTTGCGCCAACCGGGCATCTTTTTCACTTATAAACGCATTGATTTGTGCTTCATCTAATGAAACGTCACCATTTTTAGCGGCAAACTCAGATGCACTTTCTGCTGAGATCTCTCCAAAAACAAACGCACCGGACAAATGGCCGCGTGCCACCAGTGATGTGTCACCGGCCGCATATAGCCCGGGAACAGCTGTTTCCGCGTTTTCGTTCACCCGAACGCCTGTCAGTCCGTGTCCACCGCATAAAAATACCTCAGTGGGCCATAATTCAATTTCACCGGTACGAAAATCAATCCCTCGGCCTTCATAAAATCGCTCACAAGCCGGCCGCTCAGTGGTAAAGAGGAGTTCTTCGATCTCCTTGATTTTATCTTCAGGAAGATGGTTCATATTAATCCGCATGGGGCCGCTATCTTCCATGATATGTTCTTTAAACATACTTCTAATTGAAGGATGTGCCTTATCCCGGCGCTCATTAAATGCATTAAAAAGTTTTGCCCCCCGTGTTAATGTAATATAAAGAAGAGGTGCATTAATATCTTTTACAATATAATAGACCAGTGTGTATTCAAATCCGCTTAATTCTGCGCCCGCACGATATGCCAGACAATACCCATCACCGGTGTTACCAGGGTAATCATATACGCCGTAAAGATTACCATTGTCCGGGAGGCCGAATCTGGCGGTTCCACCGGACGTGAGAATAACCGTTTTGGCCTTACAGACAATAATCTCACCGGATCGGACATTCATGCCAATGGCTCCGGAAATTCGATCCCCATCCTTAATAAGCCTGACCGCCATGGTCCGGTTGACGATTCTTGCCCCCAGGTCTACTGCTTTTTTCGCCAGAATGGTTTTGAGTTCCGGCTCTTTCATGGTCACACAAAACTTTCCCTTGGGATGCACCTGGAGAATATCATACTGGCCGTCTTCATCCTTGGGAAAACAAACGCCCCAATCCTCGAGCTTTTTCATCATATCCCAACTGCGTTCTGCCATCCGGTAATTCACCGGTTCATCCATTATTCCTTCACAGGCAATGCTGTTGGATTCCACATACAGTTCCGGTGTTGATATTCCTGGAACAGCGACTATATTCATGGCATCCATCCCTCTGGCAATGCATCCGGAATATTTCATGTCCGATTTTTCGAAAACGACCACTTTTTGGTCCGGGTTTAACTCCTTCGCCCGGATCGCTGCCATAACGCCGGCACTTCCGCCGCCGAGAATGAGAACGTCAGCGTCAATAATTGGATAGTCTGTATTCATGATTCCTCCTTATTCATCTTTGGTACGAATATTCTTTTCATCTCATCATAATATTTCGCGGTAAAACCGCTTGGTATCGGACAGCGAATAACTTATTCTGTATTCATAGGGCTGATCCTTGTAAGTATAAGAAAGCATTTCAATGGAGAGGAGCGGGTCGCCCTTTTGAACACCCAATTCTTCAGAAATTTTCTGGTCCGCATAAC
>JAGGYV010000325.1 GCA_021162325.1 Desulfobacteraceae bacterium
CCACTATCATTAAAAAACTCAGGGCGAAGTTTGGTGAGTCGTTAGATATCATTGCCCTGGGAACAAACGCCATTGCGACATCACAAATGCTGAAGGCAAAAGCCAATCGCGGGGCATCGGGTGAAAACGCCATTGTGCAGACCGTTAAGCAGGTGGATTTGATCATTGGACCCATCGGGATTGTGATGGCTAATTCTATGATGGGTGAGGTGACACCTGGGATGGCTGAAGCCGTAACATCGTGTCCGGCTAAAAAAGTCCTTTTGCCGCTGTCCCGGGAGAATGTAGAGATTGTCGGTACGGCAGCTATGCCGCTGCCGCACCTGATTGATGAATTAATAGAAAAACATTTAAACCATATTAAAATATAAGGAAATAGGAAAATGTGTGAAGCCAGTGCATACGTAATTGACGGAGATAATCAGGAATTGATTATGGAAGCGGTTGACAGTGTTGAACCTGAAGACGGCGGGTATAAACTGATTAATATTTTCGGTGAACAAAAATTTGTAAAAGGGACGATTCACTCTTTGTCTTTGGTGGATCATAAGGTGTTCTTAACAAAATCGTAAATGAAAATTACCATCGCCAAAACAGCGGGCTTCTGCATGGGCGTTCGCCGGGCCGTTGAGTTGGCTTTAGACGCATCCAACCGGACAAATGGCCCCATATGCACCTATGGCCCCCTTATTCATAACCCCCAGGTCCTGAATATCCTTGAGGAAAAAGGGATATCTGTTATTCGGAAGATCCCGGAATCAGGTTCCGGCACCGTTCTGATCAGAGCTCACGGCGTTCCGCCGGAAGACCGGGAAAAGTTGAAAAAGGCCGGGTTTAACGTCATTGATGCCACCTGTCCCAAAGTCATCAAAGTGCAGTCCATTATCGCCAAACATTCAAAGCAGGGATATGCGGTCATTATTGTTGGTGACCGTGTGCATCCGGAAGTAATCGGTTTGCTCGGCTATGCCGGTGAAAATGGGCATGTGGCTGAAAATATGGATGCCCTGTACGCACTACCGGAATTTAATAAGGCGATTATTGTTGCCCAGACCACCCAGAACAAAATTTTTTTTGAAGAAGTTATCGCGTGGGTCCAAACCTGCCATCAGAATTATCAGGTGTTTAATACCATCTGTGACTCCACTGAAAGCCGTCAGAAGGATGTAAAGAATCTTGCGCAACAAGTTGATGCGGTGGTTGTGGTCGGCGGGTATGAGAGCGGGAATACGAAGCGTCTTTTTGATATCGCCTTAGATGCCGGAAAAGCAGCTGTTCATATTGAAACTGAGGCGGAATTGGATATCAATCAGCTGGGCAACCCCCGGCATATTGCCATCACCGCAGGCGCATCGACGCCTAACTGGATTATCAAGCGTGTTTACAGGGAACTTGAAAATCGAATGATGCGTCATGGTCGACTCTTCAGCCGGTGGCGATTTTTCATCCATCGGAATTTTCTTCTTTCAAACATATATCTGGCCATGGGCGCCGGATGTCTGACGTATGCAGCGGCCATGCTTCAGGGGATTAAGCCTGCGTTGTCCACTATATTGATGGCGGTTTTATACCTGCTGTGTATGCATACATTTAATAATTTGCTTGATATTACTTCCGACCGCTATAATGATCCGGACCGGGCCACTTTTTATCAACAGAACCGAACCCTTCTTTCTGTTTTAACCGGTTTATTCGGCCTATGCGGTTTGCTGATCGCCTATAAGATGGGGCCACTGTTTTTGTTGCTTCTGTTGTGCATGAGTTTTATGGGGATCGTATATATCATCAGTCTGGTGCCCCAAAGTATTGCCGCCGGGTTTAATCCAAAAATCAGAGATATTCCCGGATCTAAAACCGTTCTTGTGGGCATGGCCTGGGGAATTGTAACGACAATTGTGCCGGCCCTTTACGGATTCGGTCAGATTCGACTGGTCACGGCGCTGATTTTTTTTTGGTGTGTCATTTTCGTTTTTGTGCGGACGGCGTTTTTTGATATACTGGATATTCAGGGCAGCCGGATTGTGGGCAAGGAAACAATTCCCATTGTGCTGGGTGAAAAAAAAACCATGGGGCTGTTAAAGAATTTATCCGGCCTGATGATGATTGTGCTGTGTATTGCCAGTGCTGTTGGACTTGTTTCAACGCTCGGATACCTGTTGAGTCTCTGTCCATTGTCCATGCTGATGTTTTTATCTGCCTATGAGCAGGGCGGGATTCCATCCGGGCTGCGGCAGGGTTTTTTAATGGAAAGTCATTTTATTTTGGCGGGGTTGCTTACCGCCCTCTGGTCCCTGATATAAATGGCATTGTTAAAAGTTCCATCTACTGCGTTGTAGCGATTTTTCAGGCACTCAATATACGACTTGTATTATTTCGAGCCTGAAAAATCACTACGCCTTGTATATAGACCTTTTAACTGTGCTATTCCAGCAGAGTTATATCTTGGTATTGCGTAGCCTCTATTTTCCCCTTAGCCCTGCCCTTTAAAAGTACGCAATCATAGATGGATAATTTGCATGCTTTGCCAAATTCTATGGTATTGGTGAAATTTTTATCTTTGCCATTCAATCAGACAAACTTGGATATTGCGTCGGCCGGATTAGCTCGTAGAGCGTAATCCGGCTTTTTTTTAATGAAATAAATGGCTATCATCTTCTTTTTTCCCTTCAGCCTTCAGCCTATTTTTTCCTTATCGTCGGTTCCGTTCCGGCGAGTAATCGTTTAATATTGTCTTTATGGCGGGTAATGATGGCCAGTGAGATAAAAAGCGTGCATCCGATTATGACTGGCGGCTGATGCAGCCAGAGGAGACTGATAGGAAGCGTTGCCGCCGCTGCCAGTGACCCGGCAGAAACACGGTTTGAAATAACGACCGTAATGATAAAAGCGACAAGTGATATTGCTAAAGAAATGGGTGAAATAACCGCAAAACAGCCCGCAGCCGTCGCGACCCCTTTACCGCCGGTTTTAAATTTCAGGTAAACGGGGAACAGATGGCCGGAAAATGCAGAAATGGCGGTCAGCGCCATCCATATTTCTTTTAATCCATTTTCATATTCCTGGCTGACAGATGCTGCAATCAGTACGGGAATGGCCCCTTTTAAAACATCACAAGCCAGCGTGGCAAGGCCTAAGCGCCATCCCCCGGCTCTTTTTGCATTGGTCGCGCCGATATTGCCGCTGCCGATTTTTCTAAGATCCTGGGCGGTAAATATTTTTGCAAAGACCAGTCCAAAGGGAATGGCGCCGGTCAGGTAAGCGAAAATACAGAGATATATTATGGTCATAGTCATTTTTTAATACCGCACAATGGCATTTCGTGGGATTATATTAATTTTTCGTTTTCAGTCATTGCGAGGGAGGCACGACCAAAGCAATCCCCTTGTTGTTTCGAGTATTTCACTTTGCTCGTAATGATATTCCCGGGCTTTATAATTCAATAGATCATATTTTGTCATTCTCAATATACACAAATCTGTTCAAGGTTAAATGCTATCATATAAATCATCCCAATTCGGATTCATCTTTTCAATTAAATCAATTTTCTTTTTTCTTGAGCCGCCCTTTATCTGTTTTTCTCTTTTGATGGCATTGGTTGGGTCATCATAGATCTCATAATAAACCAGTTTTGTAATATTATACCTTTTTGTAAAACCATCAAACAGTTTTTGTTTATGTTCAAAAATCCTTTTTTTCAGGTTGCCGGTAACACCTGTATATAATGTCGTATGGTGTCTATTGGTCATGATATAGAGATAATATTGTTTGTTCATTGATAAACTTTGAAATGCGATTTTCTTTTTTATGTTACTGCGAGCCACGCCGCTATCGTCGCAGGGACGGCAACGACCGAAGCCGTTTCATGCCATGGGGATTGCTTCGGTCGTGCCTCCCTCGCAATGACAGTAAGTATAGATCGTTTGAGTGATTTCTCGTGTCTGTCCTGGTAAATTGTGATATCAATTATAGCTTAGCGAGCTTAAAGATCAAGAAACATGAAATTATCTATTTAACAGTCTGTTAAGGAACTTTTTTTGGAACCGATCGAAATACCCATTGACGGGGTCCTGGACCTGCATACGTTCAACCCCAAAGAAGTCAAACCGTTGCTCTATGATTATATCTCCGCCTGCCGGGATAAAACGATTTTTTCCCTGCGGATTATTCATGGCAAAGGGACCGGTGTATTGAAAAAACGGGTGCAGGGGATTTTAAACGCCCATCCGGATGTGATTTCGATTGCTGATGCGCCTGCCCAGGCCGGGGGGTGGGGAGCGACACTGGTGGCGTTGAAAAAAATATAAGAGTATGGAAAAAATCGATAAAAAAATATTTACCGCCCTGTTTTTTTCCCTGTTTGCTGCCGTCACCGGTGTGGGGATTGTTGTCCCGTTGCTTCCGGTATATGCCCACAGTCTGGGGGCCAGCGGTTTCTATATCGCGCTGATTTTCGGCGGTTTTTCGTTGACCCGGACGTTTTTTCTCCCATGGTTTGGAAAATTATCCGATCAAAAGGGGCGGAAACCGTTTATTACGTTTGGCCTTTTTTCTTATTTTATCATCTCTGTGGCTTTTATCTTTTTTCAGGATATCAAAGGATTGATCCTGCTTCGCGCGATTCAGGGAATTGCTTCGGCCATGATTATGCCGGTTGCCCAGGCCTATATTGGAGACATTACCCCAAGAGGCAAAGAAGGCATTGCCATGGGAATGTTTAATATGTCCGTGTTTTTAGGGTTGAGCATCGGGCCGCTGCTGGGCGGCGGCATCAAGGATTATTTCAGTCTCCAGGCCGCATTTGGTGCGATGGCGGCATTGTCTTTTGTCGCATTTTGTTTAAGTTTTTTCTTTTTACCCCCTACGCAGGCGGAACAAACCGTTATTAAGGTTTATCAGCCCACCCCATGGGGACGTCTGTTGCGGGATCGGGATATTGTCAGCATTTCGTTTTTTCGGTTTGTGTATACCACCTGTATAGGGATTATCTGGGGGTTTTTGCCGGTTTACGGTGATATGAATTTTGCGCTGTCGAGTTCAGCCATAGGTGTCCTTGTTGTGATGGGTGTCTCTGTCAGCGGATTGATGCACATTCCTATGGGAGCGCTTGCTGACAGAATGGATAAGCGGGCCCTTGTCATCACCGGCGGGATGATCACTGTTGTTGCCATATTGCTGGTGGGAAAGGCGGACGGATTCCGGGGTTTGTTCTGGGCAAATGTTATCTTCGGCATTGGCGGCGGGATTTCCATGCCTGCTTTGATGGCCCTGGCGGTTATCAGCGGCAATAAAAACGAGGCCATGGGAGCGGTCATGTCTCTGATCACCGTCGCCCATAGTCTGGGGATGCTTTGCGGATCTTTGTTGGCCGGTATCATTATGGATATTTTTGCATTGCAGTATGCGTTTTATCTGGGGGCGTTTATCATGGCGGCGGGAACCATTGTTTTTATTTTAGCAATGTGTACAGGAACGGGGACGGTCACAAAGGTGACTTGATATTTATGAAGACGGATGAGAATAAAAAATATGCCGGTGGGCGATCATCTCTTCAACCGGCCGGATCTGATCTTTTATCCGGCCGTTTCCCACACATTCCATAAACGCCTCCGCCATGTCTGCCCCCATATCAACCGAAGTCTTCCAGTAGGCGATTCGTTCTTTGTCCTGCCGCTTGAATTTATAGAAATCATTGCGGTCCGGGATTTTTTTGTGCGGCAGGCGGTTTAAAAATTCACGAGAAGGGGTGATGAGCAGCACGTTATCCATATGATTTATGTTCGGCCTGCGCCAGGGGATTTGTTTGTCGAGCCAGCCGGGGATAATGCGGTTGGTAAAATGGGGATACAGCACAATGCCGGTGTTATTATTTAAAAACGGGATATCCAGGTGATAGTCGATCACACCGCCGTCGCGGTAAACACCGGCCGGTGCACCAGCAATGTTTTGCACGCCGGCCATGACCAAAGGGATTGCCCCGGATGCCATGAGCGCGGGCTTTAAGTTTTTTTCGGTTAGCCCGACCCGGTGAATGGGAAATTCGTTCATGTTATAAAACGGCGGAAGATCACGGGAATCATGAAAAAGGACTCGCTCAAAAAATATTTTTAAAAATCTGCGGCTGACGGTATTTCCGATTGCTGCCAGCATCAGGCCGGGGATCAGAGATGTCTTTTTGTCATGACCGGTCAGACCTTTGCTGTGGACACTCATGATGTTTAACCGGAAACAGGGATGGGATAAAACAGCAGATTCGCCATTGCCATCCAGCATGTGGTTTAAAATTTTTTCGCTTTCCCAACTGACGTCTGCCGGGGAGGGTTTTGAATCATAGGTCTGGTTTATGTAAGCATTTTGAAGCCGGTCAATGGCAGCCAGCGGATCTTTTTGCGAAGCGGCTGCAAATCGCCAGGATCCAATGGATGAACCGATCAAAAACAGCGGGTCTTTCCGGTCCGCAAACCAATGGCCGAACAAAGTCCGGTCCAGATTGGCAAGAATTAGCCACTTGGGACCGCCGGCAGCACCTGCCACCACCTTGACGTCATCAGGTGTCAGTCCCGAATCCTTGATTTTTGCATAGGCGTTTTTACCGGCCCAGAGATTTATATTTTTCATAATTTTACCATGTGTCAATGTTAGGCCGTTTCTTCCCTGTACGGGGAACCACCGGCGGCAGCGATCGCGCACCGCACGTGATCCAGCGTCGGGTATCTTTGGGATCAATCACATCGTCAATTTCCAGAAAAGATGCCATATTGATCGCTTTCCCATGATCATAGGCCATTTTCACCAGGGAATCAAACAGGTCTTTTTGTTCTTTGGCATTTTTTGCCGCATCCAGTTCTTTTTTAAACCCGAGACGGACAGCACCTTCCAGCCCCATACCGCCGAATTCACCGGTGGGCCAGGATACATTAAAGACCGGCCGATGATAGCCGCCGCCCACCATGGCCATGGCACCAAGCCCGTAACCTTTTCTCAGTATAATGGAGAACACCGGAATCGTGGCACCGGCCGCAGTCACGAACATGCGGGCAAAATGACGGACCTGGGCGCTCTTTTCCGCTTCCGGACCGACCATGAACCCCGGCGTGTCGGACAGGGTAATCAAAGGGATGTCAAATGCGTCACACAGCTGGATAAACCGGGAGGCTTTGTCTGCTGCGTCCGCGTCAATGGCACCCCCAAGGTGCAGGGTGTTGTTTGCCATCAACCCGAATGCCGTTCCCTCGATCCGGATAAAGGCGGTAATAATTCCACTGCCGAATGCTTCGCGCAGTTCCAGAACGGAATCTGTGTCTGACAAAGAGGTAATCACGTTTCGGATATCATACGCTAAGAGTCGGTTTTCCGGAATGCACTGGCGCAGCTGCCGCTGGTCCGCACATTCCCATTCAGATAGCGGCCCCTGAAAATAGGATAAATATTTTTTGGCGGTTTGAACCGCTTTGGCCTCATCTTCCACCACAATGTCGATCACGCCGTTGGTCGACTGAATGTCAACGGGCCCGATGTCTTCGGGACGGCATTTTCCCAGCCCGCCGCCTTCGATCATGGCCGGTCCGCCCATGCCGATATTGGAATTTTGCGTGGCAATAATCACATCACTGCATCCCAGCAGGGTAGCGTTGCCGGCAAAGCACCGGCCCGACACAATGCCCACCAGCGGCACCAGGCCGCTGAGCCGGGCGTAACGGGTGAATGTATCCAGATCCAGGCCGGCGACTTTCAAATCCATGATATCCACATCCCCGGGCCGGCCGCCGCCGCCTTCGGCAAACAGCACCAGGGGGAGTCGCAATTCTTCTGCAAGGCCCAGCATTCGGTCGGTTTTCATATGGTTGAATGCCCCCTGGGTGCCGGCCATGACTGTGTAGTCATAGGACATTACCATGCACCGGGATCGGTCTGCGTCAAACAATTCAGCATTCACACTGCCGATGCCTGTGATGAGACCGTCTGCCGGACTTTTTTTGATCAGGTCATCCAAAGATTTTCGCCGCCGCTGGGCAGCTACTGCCAGCGCGCCGTATTCAATGAAACTGTTCGGGTCCACAAGATCCGCTATATTTTCCCGGGCAGTGCGCTGAGCGGTTTTTCTACGTTTTTCAACCGCATCCGGCCGGGCTTCATCTTGTCCGATCCGATGGCGCTCAATCGCTGCTTCCAGGTCCGGGCGGATGTCGTCCGGGTTTTTTGATTTTTCAGTGTCAATGGCTGAAATATCCATTGCCTTGGGTTCAATGAAAAGGATGGCCTGACCCTTGACCAGCGTGTCCCCTTCGCCGGCACATATCATGCGGACAATGCCGCTGATGTGGGCTTCAACGATGTGATGCATTTTCATGGCTTCCATAACCGCAATAGACTGGCCCTGGTGCACCAGATCTCCTTCGCTTACTGAAAGGCTGACAATGGTTCCCAGCATAGGGGCATGCACGACGTGTGTGTTTTCAGGCCCCTTGGTTTCCATGATAGAATTTTCTTCAGCGCCGGATGGCGTCGCGGGGTTACAAAATAACGTCGTGTGGCCGTCATTGGTCGGGTGAGTGAGTTCTTTAATATGATCTTCTACAAATCGGGTGGTTACTTTGTTTGTTTTAACATCCGGATGTATGAGAAGATTCTGCAGCAGGGAAATGTTGGTTTTAACTCCGTTGATTTGAAACTCGCGCAATGCCCGGGATGCTTTTTTAAGGACGTCGGCATAATTTGAAGAGCGTGAACAGCAGATCAGTTTGGCCAGCAATGAATCAAAGGCCGGGCAGGTGACATATCCCGGATACCCGAAGGTGTCCACGCGAACCCCGGGGCCCAGGGGCGGGCTGAATGCGGTGAGTGTGCCGCAAGATGGCCGGATATCACCGTTTTTATCAATCTCTTCCATGTTGATGCGGAGTTGTACGGCAAAACCTGTCGGCGGTTTGATTTGCTTCTGCAGCAGCCCCAAATCAGAAAGGGATTTTCCGAAACCAATTTGAATTTGTGCTTTTACCAGGTCAATGCCGGTTATTTCCTCGGTCACCGTATGCTCTACCTGGAGGCGCGGGTTGACTTCCAGAAAGGTAAAAGCGTTTAAGCCTGTTCCAGCATCAGCGTCTACTAAAAATTCGACGGTGGCCAGCCCTTTGTATTTTGTTTCTTTGGCCAAACTGCCGGCAGCATCGGTTAGCTGGTCTCGAAGGTTCTGACCAATGGAAGGGCTGGGGGCAATTTCCATGATTTTCTGGTTTTTTCGCTGTATGGTGCACTCCCGTTCCCAGAGGTGACAGACATCTTTGGTTCCGTCACCCACAATTTGTACCTCAATGTGTCGGGCTCTGGTGATCAGCCTTTCTGCATAAACGTCTTGCTTGCCGAATGCAGCAAGGGCTTCGGACTGACACAGATGATACGCTTCGTCCATATCTTTAAAGCGAAAAACCGGGCGCATGCCCCGGCCGCCGCCACCGGCAATCGCTTTGATCATGATGGCCGCTTTGTCACCGAGAGATGTGAAAAAATTTTTGGCCTGAGCAAGGCTGGTCACGCCGGTGGTTGCGGGAAGTATCGGGAGCCCGCATTTTTTGGCCAGATTCCGCGCCCGCACTTTATCCCCAAACAGCGCAAGGGTATCTGCGGAGGGGCCGATAAAAAGGATGCCTTCTGATTCGCATCGCCGGGCAAAGTCCGCATTTTCTGCCAGAAAGCCGTAGCCGGGATGGATGGCAACGCAATCGAATTTTTTGGCTGCTGCAACCATTGCGTCAATGTTTAAATAGGCAGCAACGCCTTTTTGGGGCAGGGCTTCGCTTTCATCAGCCAGTCGGCAATGAAGGGATGCCGTGTCATCTTCTGAATATACCGCAACCGTGGGAATGTTTAATTCGGCAGCAGCCCGCAGGATGCGCACCGCGATCTCCCCCCTGTTTGCCACCAGGATTTTTCTTTTCATCATGGTTTTGCCCCTTTTTTGTATTATCGTTGAAAAGAGTATACGACACTGGATTCCCGCCTTTGCGGGAATGACGATTTATGTAAAATGGCTTTCGCTCGTCATTCCCGCGAAGGCGGGAATCCAGAAAATGAGTTTCAATGCCAAAACTTCAAAATGATCAATTTAAACGGGGTAGATACCCAGGTTATATTTTTTGCTGCAAAGCGACATCTGTTTTTTACCGTCTTAAGCCTTAATTTCTGTCTCCGGTCCCCTATACCAATGCCGGATTACGCGGTGACCCGCTAATCCAGCCTACTTTTTTTCCGCTCATGAAAACCCGGATTTTTCACAAGCCTGATTCGTTCATTTGCAAGGCATAAGGGGTTTAGCTGTAGTAGTTTACCGCGAACCGCTTATAACAAAGCAAATGGGCGAATCAGGCTTGGGTTTGGCTCGGGTTAAACCAGATATCCCCCGTCACAGGTAATGCATGTCCCGGTGGTAAAAGATGCGGCATCAGATACCAAATACAATACGGCCCCGACCATTTCCTCCGGTTCGGCATGGCGGCCCATAGGGATCTGTGCGATGACATGTTTATATATTTCATCCTGCTGCATGAGGGCGGCGGAAAATTTTGTGTCCGTAAATCCTGGCAGCAGGGCGTTAACCCGGATTTTATGCGGCGCCAGTTCCCTGGCATAGGCCTGGGTCATGGTGATCAGTGCGCCTTTGGTGACTGAATAAATCCCCTGAAACGGGGCCGGTCTGATTGCGTTGACTGATGATACATTGACAATGGCACCGCTGCCGGCCGCCTGCATCAGGGGGATGGCATTCTGGATCATGAAAAAAGGCCCTTTTAAATTGACGTCAAAGGTTTTGTCCCAGGCGTTTTGATCGACACCGGCCATGGCCCCAAAATACGGATTGGTCGCCGCGTTGTTAACAAGGATATCCAGGCGGCCAAAGGTTTTTTCAATAAATTCATAAAGCGCTTTGATGGCATTGAGGTCTCCCATGTGACAGGCCACCGGGTGTGCTTTGCCGCCTTTTTTTGTAATGGCGTCTGCTACTTCGGTTAAAGCCTCTATCTTTCGGCTGACCAGCACGACTTCGGCGCCGTATTCGGCAAACGTTTCGGCGATTGAGCGGCCGATACCGCGGCTGGCACCGGTGATAAGGGCAATTTTTCCTTTTAAATCAAATGATAACATGTGTTTTATCCTTTTTGAATTATTGTGGGAATAATTTTTTTTACCACAGAGGGCACAGAGAACACAGAGCAATGTTTTTATGAAATTCGTCTCTGCTATCTCTGTGATCTTGTGGTTAAATTTCAGTCGGCCGGGTTTCTTACTCGGCACCAAAATTTACAAATTGATATTTTTCATAAGTCGGAATTGGAATTCCGACTTACGATGACAAACAAGATGCGTCAGTTCAGAGTTGATGAGACACTAATATCCTTTTAAAATTTGTTTTGCCACGGATACCTTGTGCACTTCATCTGCCCCATCATAGATGCGGGCCGCGCGTTCGTGACGGAAAAAGAATGCCAGGATGGTGTCATCGGTCATGCCCAGCCCCCCGTAAACCTGAAGTGCCTTGTCAATGACCATCTGCATGACATTGGCCACCTTGAATTTGATCAATGAGATATCTTTGCGGGCCGCTTTGGCGCCTTCATTGTGAATCCGCCAAGCCGCGTGCAGGACCATCAGACGGGCAGCCTGAATTTCAGCCGCGCATTCCGCGATCCAGGACTGGATGATCTGCCGGGTGGCCAGGGTCCGGCCGTCCGGGGAAATGACACGTTCCTGGGCACGGGTGCACATGAGATCAAACGCCCGGTTGCAGATGCCGATCCATCTCATGCAGTGGTGGATGCGCCCCGGTCCCAGTCGTTCCTGGGCAAGGACAAATCCCTGGCCTTCTTCACCGATGAGATTTTTTTGCGGCACCCGGCAGTTCTGGTAGAGGATTTCTGCGTGGCTGAAATATCCTTCCCCGGCATGCCCCATGACCGGGATGTTGCGGACCAGGTTAAAACCCGGTGTGTCGCACGGCACAATGATCATGCTGGCCTGGAGATACGGGTGGGCTTCCGGGTTGGTTTTGGCCATGACAATGGCAAACTCCGCGCCGTCTGCGGATGTTGTGTACCATTTCTGTCCGTTGATGACATAGTCATCCCCGTCTTTAACCGCCGTAGTGTCCATCATCAACGGATTGGAGCCCGCCAGCTCCACTTCGGTCATGGAAAAACAGCTGCGGATGTCGCCAGCCACCAGGGGAAGGAGGCAGGTTTTTTTCTGCTCTTCGTTTCCAAACATTTCCAGCAGTTCAATGTTGCCCACATCCGGGGCCTGGCACCAGAAAACAAAATGCCCCAGCGGAGTTCGTCCTAAGGCTTCAGACACCAGGGCGTGTTCCATGAGATTTAATCCTGCACCACCCAGTTTTTTTGGATAACAGGGGCCCCAGAGTTCCATTTGTTTGACTTTTTTTTGCTTTTCTTTAATTATCGGCATCATCTCTTCTGCGGATTGTGTCAGAAAAGCCGGTTCTAAGGGAATCAGCTCTTTATCCACAAACTCATTGACCATCTCTAAAATGACCTTCATTTTTTCCGTTACGGTAAAATCCATTATATCCTCCTTATTAAATTGGGGTAAATTGTATTTTTAAATTATCGATAAGTGATAAGCCTGGAATTTTTCTTAAGCGCCAAATGGGTTACATCATTAAACCCGGACAGCATCAGGCGGTTGTTGCTGTATTTTAAACGGGTGACAGATGCATTTATAATTTGCCAGGTTAGCTGTAATGTATTTTCATCAGAGAGGCTTAAGGCTTTTTGAACACATACGGAGATCGGTCCGCCGGAAGTAAAAACAGCTATTTTTTTCCCCGTACCCTCTGCGGCCATGATTTCGTTTAGACCGGCGCGCACCCGTTCGGAATAGGTTGTCCATGTTTCAATATTTTTTTTTAGAGCTTCACTGTTTATCCATTCTCTCATGATTTTTTCATACACCATCTGAAAAGATCGCTTGTCGGTAAGCATCATTGTGACCTCAGCTTCAAACGCCGGTTTTTCCCGGATCATTTCAGGAATCAGGGTTTTTAAAATATTTTCTGAATCATATTCATTAAAAGCATCTTTTTTATGAACGAAAGGCATTTTTCCCCCCGACGCGGCCAGGGTATCAAGATAAGCGGCCAGGGTTTGTTCATGGCGGAGCAGGCTGCCGGAATAAATCGTGTCAAATTCAAGTCCCAGATTATGAAAATGATCCGCTAATATTTTGGATTGCTGCCGGCCCAAATCCGAAAGACAGTCATAATCGGCTTTACCGAATGAGGCCTGAGCATGGCGAATTAAATAAAGGGTACTCATATTTTTCATCTCCTGTGTTTTGTATAGGAATAAAAGAGTTTGAAATCTTTGTCAATAAAAAAATAGAACGAGCGCTCGTTTTTTATTGGCTGGTTCTTCGTATGGGGTAACAACACAGCAAATGAAAAATTTTTGATGGCTTCGTAAAAAGTCCAAATTCTTTGTTGCGCTGCATCCTTCGTTTTTTCATAGTACGTTAAGTACGAATCATCACTCAGGATTTGCGCGCCTCGCCAATTTTAAGATTTGGTGGAACTTTTTTCTTTGCCATCGAAATCCGACTTTTTACGAGAGTGTCTTAATTGGCATAAAAAAAACCTGCGCATGTGTATAAACCTGCGCAGGTTTTAATTTTTTAAAATAAGATGTTATTCAAGTGATTTAGATAGAGTCTTCTTCCATTTCCGGTTCAAGTATTTCCGGTGGGATTTTGGCATGCGCTCTTTGTTTTTGCTTCAGTTTTTTAAGCTGGCGACCGATTGTTTTAAATGCATCGGTAATCACTGTCCGAAGGGTGTCTCCGGTTTCCTGTTCACTGGATTTCTGGTGAACCACCAGTTCTTTTCCGGGTGGGACCCGCAGGCTGATACGGACATGAAATTGTTTGACGGAACGTTTACTTTCCTGGTCCTGCTCAAGAGAAATTCGGCAGGAAACAATCCCATCGTGAAAGTCGTTGAGTTTTTCGGCTTTGTCATGAATCAGTTGTTCAATGCCATCGCGTTTTGCTACATTACGATACGTAATTTCAATCGGAACTCTCATGATACCACCTTTCTTTTTTAAAAAAGATTATATTTGACGGCTTTGCCATCCGGATCTGACTTTTTCTCGGTTTATCGTAGGTAAGTCATTAATTTCGGCGTTGATCATCGTTTCGGCTATTTTTTGAAAATTTTTGCCTTGTAGGGGCGGGGTTTATCCCCGCCCGAAACGGGAGGGCATAAAGCCCTCCCCTACAAAGACCGGAATTATGATCAAGGCCGTACTCTCTTGCTGGAACAACGATAAATGGTTAAGGGGTTAAAAGCAGCCTTCTTATGGTGTAAAAAAGTCTTTATTAAATAATGTAAATCATCCTTTGCCGATCGTCAAAGTGAAAAATCTATTATAGATAAAATTATTC
>JAGGYV010000227.1 GCA_021162325.1 Desulfobacteraceae bacterium
ATATATAAAAACATACATAGTAAGTCAATCCACAAAAAATATATTTTTTAAAAAAAAGGCTTGACTTATATATTTTGTTTGGCCTAACTAACTTTTTTATAAATTATAAACTTTTTTTGCAAAGGATTACATTATGCAGATAATGGGAATGAGACAAATGAGGAAAAAGCAATCAGGAACCATTACATCAATTTTAGCGGATAGCGAACTCGGCAGGCGGATTCGCGACATGGGGCTGGTTCCGGGAACAAAAATACAAATCATGGGGCGGGCCCCGCTCTATGACCCGGTGGCGGTCCGTGCCATGGGATTTACATTAACGCTTCGCAACAAGGAAGCGGATTATATTGTAGTTGAAGTGGAGGAAGAAAAATGAATACCACCATCGCATTGGCCGGAAACCCGAATTCCGGCAAAACCACCCTTTTTAACGAGTTAACCGGCGCGCGCCAGCATGTAGGTAATTATCCGGGCGTGACGGTTGAAAAAAAGACCGGCGCCTATGCCGTCAAAGAACTCAAAATGAATATCGTAGACCTTCCGGGCACCTATTCCCTGAGTGCCTATTCTTTGGAAGAAGTGGTAACCCGGGACTTTCTGGTACAGGAAAAGCCGGAAACCGTGGTCAATATCATCGACGCTTCCAATCTGGAACGAAACCTTTACCTGACACTGCAATTCATGGAACTGGGCATTCCCGTTTGCATTGCATTGAATATGATGGATGTTGCGGAAAAACGAGGGATTGAAATTGATATTAAAAAGCTTTCCAATCTCTTAGGTGTTCCGATTATCCCGACAGTTGCCAGAAACGGCAAAGGCAAAAAAGAACTGATGGCTGCGGCAGCAAACATCATCAAAAATCACACAATCCCCTCTCCTCTTGATATTTCATATGGGGATGATATTGACAGTGCCCTTGCCGAAATGGAACCACTGATATCAAACGCGACCTTTTTAACACAGACCTATCCCGCCCGATGGATTGCGTTAAAATATCTGGAAAATGATGAGCAGGTGCAATCCCTTGGAGACGCTAAAAGCCCCGGGATTTCCGCAAAACTGAAAAAAATTACCGACAGGGTATCCAGCCATATTTCAAATACCTTAAATACGTATCCGGAAGCCGTGATCGCGGACCATCGGTATGGATATATCCGGTCTATCATCCGCCAGGATGTTATCACGTATCAGCAGGACCAGAGCCGACTGCGAATGTCCGACAAAATCGATCAGGTTGTGACCAACCGCTTTGCCGGGCCTTTGATTATGATAGCAATAATTTTCGGCCTTTACCAGTTTACGTTTACTTACAGTGAAATGCCCGTAGAGTGGCTGGGATCCTTTTTCGGGTGGCTGGGTTCGGTTGCAGAATCCACTTTGCCTGACGGGCTGATCAAATCACTTATTATTTCCGGTATCATTGACGGTGTGGGAGGTGTGCTTGGATTTGTGCCGCTAATTATGTTTATGTTTTTCGGAATTGCCCTGCTGGAAGACTCAGGCTACCTGGCACGGGTTGCATTTATGCTTGACCGGGTATTCAGAATGTTTGGACTCCACGGCAGTTCCGTGATGGCGTTTATCGTATCAGGAGGGATTGCCGGCGGATGTGCCGTGCCCGGCGTAATGGCAACCCGGACGTTAAAATCCCCGAAAGAACGTCTTGCCACATTGCTGACGGTTCCATTTATGAACTGCGGGGCCAAGCTGCCGGTATTTGTCCTGCTGATTGCTGCTTTTTTTGCGGAAAACGAAGCCATGATGATGCTAATCATTACATTCATTGCATGGGGTGGGGCGCTTCTGGCAGCCAAGTTCCTGCGAATGACCGTAATCAAAGGCGAATCCACTCCGTTTGTCATGGAACTTCCCCCATACAGACTGCCCACTTTCAAGGGTCTGGCCATCCACACCTGGGAAAGAACCTGGCAATATATCAAAAAAGCCGGGACCGTGATTCTGGGGATCTCAATTATTCTGTGGGCCATGATGACATTTCCGGGATTACCGGAAAATCAGACCCAGGGTTTTGATCAGCAACGACAAACATTGCTGGCAGCAGCTTCTTCCACGATTATCGAAGAAATAAAAACCGCAGAGGAAGACACGAAAATTTCTGAATCCGCACAACAACTTAGCGATAAACTGGTTGCTGTTGACAGGGTTGAAGCAGAAACGGCTCTGAAACAGTCCATTGCCGGCCGAATCGGCACAGCAATGGAAAGCGTGACACAACTTGCAGGATTTGACTGGCGCACCAACATCGCCTTGGTAGGCGGTTTCGCAGCCAAGGAAGTGGTCGTTTCCACGCTGGGCACTGCGTATTCTCTGGGCGAGGTTGATCCGGAAGAAATCGGATCATTGTCTGATGTACTGGCAAATGATCCCGGCTGGAATCCCCTGGTTGCATTTTCCCTGATCATTTTCACCATCTTTTATGCACCGTGCTTTGTGACGGTGGTCTGCATTGCCCGTGAAGCAGGTTCGTGGAAGTGGGGGGCTTTTTCCATGGTGTTTAACACAGTCATTGCCTTTATTCTTTCGATAGCAGTTTATCAAATCGGATCAATCATATTGTAGGAGACGGGTATGGATATCATTATTGTATCGATTATCATTGCCGCAGCAACCTTGTATTGCGGGAACACATTTTTTCAAAAATTTATGGCAAACCGGTCGGGAAAAAAGAAAAGCGGTTGCACCTGTTCATCATGCCCTGGAGGCGGGTGTTGCAGTGCCGGTCCGGCAAAAAAGAATTAAGAATTTAAAAACCGCATGTCGTGTAAAGCCCCGGCGAAACACGACAAAACAAGACGGGGCGAGGTGTCATTCATTAACAATTAATTAATACATATTCATAAAACAAATATTTAATACTTAAAGAATCAGAAAGGATAAAAAAATGAAAAAAACAATTACAATACTGATGTTGTGCCTGATGTTTGGGTGCGTCACCTGTTTTCCCGCTTATGCTGAAGAGGCTGCTGACGATGAATTGTTACAGCGGATACAAAAACTGGAAGAAAGCCAAAATCTTTTTATTTTATCCGGAGGATGGCTTGACCGCATTACCATCAGCGGGATCATAGAGGCTGAAGCAGGCTATACAGACACCGACTTTAATAATCCGGCCGAAGAGGATACGGATGAGAGCAATGTGGATTTAGCAACAATAGAGCTGGGTATTGACGCTGAAATAACGGATCATGTCAACGGTCATGTCCTTTTTTTATGGGAAGAAGGTGACGGCGCAGTGGGCCTTGACGAAGGATTCATCACCATTCACGGCGGAGACGGATTCCCTGTTTATCTGTCAGCCGGAAAAATGTATGTGCCGTTTGGCAATTTTGAATCCACCATGATTTCCGACCCGCTCACACTGGAACTGGCTGAAACGCGCGAGTCAGCCGTACAGGTTGGTTTTGAATCGGAAGGGTTTTATGGCTCGGCATATGTCTTTAACGGAGATATTGATGAGGCTGGGGAAGACAGCCACATCGACAATTTCGGTGCAAATGCCGGTTTTATTCTGGAAAATGATAATTTTTGCATAAATGCCGGTGTCAGCTATATTAACAACATGCTTGATTCCGATGGCCTGGGCGAATGGGCTGAAGAAACAATGGATACGGACGGCACTGAACTGAAAGACTATGTCGATGGATTTGGCGCACACGTTATCGTAAATACCGGCCCGGTAACGTTCATCGGAGAATATATCACGATGATAGATAAGCCTGAATTTATTTCTGATGTGCCGGGCATTGGTTTTAAAGGAGAAAAAATTTCAGCGTATAATGCGGAAGTGGCATTTACATTTGATATGGCCGGCAAAGAAACCACCGTGGGCGTAGGCTACCAGGGCACGGACGATGCCGGAGATTTTCTGCCTGAAACACGAATTATAGGCTCAATCGGCGTGGGAATTTTCGACAGCACAACGCTTGCACTGGAATATGCGCACGATGAATTCGAAAATGATGATGAAGTGGATATTGTAACCGCCCAGCTTGCCATAGAGTTCTAATATTGTTACGTCGGCCCGACCCGTTTTTCTTTTGCGGTATTGTAAAAATTTTTTTAAAAAAACATTATGGCCTATGTCGAATATCCAGATATTTAATATCAATCTTGACTTTATCTATAAATGTAATTACAATAATTACATAATAATTTCAACAAAAAAAGGAGAAATACCGATGGAAAAACAAATACGAACAAGAGATATTAAATTAGTCCCTATTGGAAATTCCATAGGAATTCGCATATCAAAGCCTCTCCTTCAAAAATATGGCCTTAAAAATTCCATTTTACTTGAAGAAACAGACAGAGGGTTACTTCTACGTAAAAAAGAAGATAGTAAGCTTTCTTGGGAAGACACGTATAAAGCCATGGCAGACGATAAGGAGTCTTGGGACGATTTTAGCACAACGCTTCTTGATGGACTGGAGGATGAGGACTTTGAATATTAAACGCTACGAAATATATTATGCTGATCTCAATCCTACGATAGGAAGCGAGATAAAAAAAGTGCGCCCCGTAGTCATTATTAGCCACGATAAAATGAATCAATATCTGGAAACTGTTGTAGCATGCCCTTTAACCTCAAAATTACACCCGCAATGGAGAACCCGACTCCAGATTAAATGCGTGAAAAAAAATGCTGAAATAGCTGTTGATCAAATACGTACCATCAGCAAAATGAGATTAAAAAAGAAACTTGATAAATTATCAGAGACCAATGCAGCTCAATTGCGTAGGCTAATAACTGATATGTACGGTGAATAACCTATTCATTGCATCGCACAATAGGAAATCCGGTCGGACCAAGTCAACTACTTAATAACATAATTAATAAGCCTTAAACACCCCTCTCAAAACAGTTTAAACCCACCTTTTGGGTGCCAAAAAGACGGGTTTAAGTGTAAACCCGGGTCTGTAAACCCGGAAACCCGGGTCAGACCAAGTCAACTGTTTGATAACAAGATAAATAGATATTGGAACATGCCATCAATAACGGCTTAAACCTACCTTTTCAATGCTTAAAAAACGGTTTTAAGGGTATACCGGAAAAATTGTGCATGAAAGTATCGGAAAACAGTTTACCTAATTTTAGTAAAAACAGTGAGTGAAACAATGCCTTAGGAGAGCGCACCGATGTTTGAAGACTATCATTTTTCGAAACTGTTCAAAGCGCCGCAAGACGTTTATCCGGACCATGATCCGCTTGATATGGAACTGGTGGATAAACTCCGCCCGGTTGTCAAATTCCTATATCAATATTTCCGGCCGACGTACCACGGTCTTGAAAATATTCCCGAACAGGGCTCTGCCCTGCTGGTCGGTAGTCACGGCATCTTTGGCCTGGATGCGCCGATTATTTTCATGGCGATTTATGAGTCTTGCGGAAGAATGCCCCGGGGACTGGGCGACTATCATCTGTTTATGGAGCCGGTTTTGCGAACGTTCTGGACCAAAATGGGCGCATTGGCCGGGACACCGGAGAATGCCATCCGATTTCTTGAGGCCGGACACCTGGTAAATGTTTATCCAGGCGGTGCCCGGGATGCCATGAAAGGGCCTGAAGGCCTTTATAAACTGCACTGGGAAAAAAGTTTCGGATTTATCAAGGTAGCGATGAAAACCGGCGTGCCAATTATCCTTCACATGGGAATCGGCACGGATGATACCTACCGGATACTCGGAAAGATGAATCTGATTGCCCGTATCTTCGGACATTCCAAGTATGCCATACCGTTGCCGTTGGGATGGGGGTTGCTGCCGCGCCCGGTAAAATTCTGTTACTATATCTCCCGGCCGATACATCTGGAAGGTACACGCGAGGATGTTGCCAATTCCGCGCTGGTGGAGAAAAATCACCAAATGGTATGGAACATCGGCAAACAGATGATCGAGAAGGGGCTTGAACGGCGGAAGTCAGTCTGGTTTGGATAGGAATAAAAAGATGAACATTGCGTCATTTCTTCTGACATGATTCGTTCCCCTTTTTTCTTTTGATGGATTTAATGTATTCAAAAAAGTTCTGCTCGAAAACTTAATTAACGCGGTTTCACGAGCCCGAACTATATTTAACAGATATAATCCCTTCCAAGATTGATAGTCTCGTAAAAAGTCAGATTCCGACGGCAAAGTATAAAAGTTCAAATTCAAGGCGCGCAAATTCTGAGTGATGATTCGTACTTAGCGTACTTTGAAGAAACGAAGAATGCAGCGCAACACAGAATTTGG
>JAGGYV010000106.1 GCA_021162325.1 Desulfobacteraceae bacterium
CCGGCATGGCATCCCGGGCATTGGAAACCATATTCAAAAAAACCTGACGCAACTGGTTGGTTGAGGCATAGACATCAACCAGATCCACTTCAAAATCAGTGGATATCTTAATGCTGTGTTCCTGGAGCTGTTTTTCGTGCAGCATCAAAATTTCATCCACAATCGTGGTAACATTAACGCGCTTTTTGATTTCCTGCTCCGGCTTGGAAAATGACAGCATTTTTTTCAGCATATCCGCCAACCGGACAATTTCCGACAAAGACATATCCAGCAATTTGCGCCGTTTATTTTCCGGCGGCACTTCTGATTTTAATAACTCCAGGGTATTCATAATCCCGTACAGAGGATTGTTCAATTCATGGGCAACCTGGGAAGTCAAGCGCCCCATGGCTGCCAATTTTTCGGAATGCAGCAGTTGCTCCTGGGTTTTGCTCAACGCCCGTTCCATTTCAATTCGTTCAGTCAGATCAACAAAAGATCCCACCGTTGCCGCTTCATTACCGTCATCATCATAAATCATGGCCGCAGACAGGTGGCCTTCAATAATCCTGCCATCCTGCCGGACATAAAGAACCGGCTGAGGTGGAAAGATACCGATCCCCCCATCTTCCGGACGACGAAGCACCTTCATAATTTCATGGGCTTTCCCTTCAGGATAAATCTTTGTGATATGCATTTTTCCGATCACTTCAGCAGACGAATAGCCCAGTGTCGTTTCCGCTGCTTTATTCCAAATAATAATGTCGCCGGCCAGGTTGGCCGCCATTATTGAGATCGGGGCACTTTGAACGATCCTATTCATAAAATCATGGGCTTCACGGAGTTGTCGTTCCATCTGATATCGTTGGGTCTGATCAACATTAATCCCTTCATAACCAATGACATTCCCCTGGTGATCATACCGCACATGGCTTGTCATCAAGACAGGTGTCGGCGTACCGTCCTTGCGCTTGAATTGAACTTCATAATCAACCACCCGTCCGTCCCTTTCAATCATCTCCTGAAACATCAGGCGGTCTTCCGGGAACAAATATAAATCCGTAATAATATCAATTTCTAAAAATTCTTCTTTATTTGAGTAACCCAGCATATCCAACAATCCCTGGTTGGCATCCACAAATTTTCCTTCCTTGGTGCTGATATAGACCCCTACGGCAACATGATCAAAAATTCTGCGATAGTCCTCCATGGTAGACTTCAGCTCAGCTTCCCGTTGCTTTCGCTGCGTAATGTCATGGTAAATGCCAAGCTTTAAAACGTTACCATCCGAATCTTTAAACGGAGATGATGTTATTTTAAATGTCTTATCTACTTTTGGAAGATACACCTCCTGGGTAAAGGATTCGCCGCCAAAAACATGATCACTTCGGCACCAGGGGCATAATGAGTCACTTTTATTGATGAGCTGGTAACATTTTTGCCCCACGCCCTGGCCGAACAAATCCTTCATTTGCCGGTTCATGAATTCCACGGTAAAATCCTGGGAAATGACGTAAATACCATCTTCGACGGTATCAAGAATTGAATTTAACATCACTTCTTCTTGCTTCATGACACACCTCTTAGAGGATTAAATGATTGAAAATAATAATCCAAGATAACACAATTAAATCCGAATTAAAAGATAACCCACCTGTCATTTCAAGTGTTTCAATATTTACAAATTCTTTGTAAAATACCTGATCGCTTTTTAAAATCAGATCGATTATTTTTGTTGACTTTAAATATACCGATCGGTATATTTTTTAGTCATGAAAAAAACAGACACCAACAAAGCCGAACGCACCAGACAATTTATCATTGAAAAAGCCGCCCCTATATTTAACAAAAAAGGCATTGCCGGTACCTCTTTATCTGACCTGACCCAAGCCACCGGTTTGACCAAAGGGAGCATTTACGGCAATTTTAAAGACAAGGATGAAGTGGCGGTTTGTGTTTTTCAATACAATGTCGATAACCTGACCGCATACCTTACCCGGGCCATTGATAAAGAAAATACCTGTATTGCTAAACTGCTTGCCATTCCAAAAGCATACAGAAAACTCTACAAGACGATGATCGCTTACGGCGGATGCCCTATTTTAAATACTGCAGCAGAAGCGGACGACACGCATCAGGTGCTTTGCCGCCTGACGGTTGAAGCCATCGAAACCATGAAAAAAACCATTTTTACATTGATCGAAACCGGCAAACAATCCGGGGAAATCCATCCCGATACAGACACCCATAAAATCGCTGAAGTTATCATCTGCCTGATTGAAGGCGGCAGCCTGTTATCCAAGACCACCGGCAAAAATACATATATGTTAAATTCTTTGGCGCAGATTGAAGCATTGGTTCAATCGGCTGCTTTAACCAAATAATTTTTTTTACTTATCAATATACCAATCAGTATATTGAATTTTTAAATATAAGGAGGTCACCATAAGAAAAAGACTTCAAGCTTTTGACCTGAGACCCGACGGCTTTGATTCCATTTTTTACGAAAAATGGAAAACACCAGAAATTAGAAATCATTCAGAGCATGCCAGTACCAGAAAGCAATTCAGCAGAAAACTGAAAAAAAGAGCGAGTGGTTTAATGAAGTTCATTGGATTAAAACCCGAACACCGCCCGGGCGTTATTTATGAATATGAAATTCTGACAGCTTGACATACTGTTTATATAAAATAGCTTCTAAATTTTGCAACTTAATTATGATAGTCTCGTAAAAAGTCAGATTCCGACGGCAAAGTATAAAAGTTCAAATTCAAGGCGCGCAAATTCTGAGTGATAATTCGTACTTAGAGTACTTTGAAGAAACGAAGAGTGCAGCGCAACACAGAATTTGGACTTTTTACGAAGCCGTCAATTATCAATCATAAAGATTGTCGAGGTTGCTACAACTACAAGGAAGATGCTTTTCTCGCTATAGCGTGCTATGCGGAAAAGCATCTGACGCAGTAGATGTGGTAAGATCGGCAATCGTTAAAGGAGAAAAGATGCGCGACCCCCTATTCGAATCCATAAACATCAACACACTTAAAATTAAAAACAGAATCTACCTGCCGGCCATGCATCTGGGCATGGCGGACAATTTTGAAGTCACCGACCAGATCGTTGAATTTTATGCTGAACGCGCCCGTGGCGGTGCCGGGATGATCACTGTCGGCTACGCCACGGTGGATGATTTATCCGGCAATACCACCAACATCGGTGCCCATAAAGACGAATTTATTCCCGGTCTGCAACGCCTGGCCGCCGTTATTAAAGATAACGGTGCCCGTTCCTGTGTCCAGATCAACCACGCCGGGCGGTATAACTTTTCATTTTTCTTAGACGGCAAACAACCGGTGGCCCCTTCGGCCATCGCTTCGCGCATGACCAAAGAAACCCCCAAAGCCCTTGAAATCGAAGAAATCCATCAGATTATCGACAATTTTGCACAAGCTGCCTTACGGATCAAAAAAGCCGGTTATGATGCAGTAGAGATCTTAAGCGGCACCGGTTACCTGATCAGCGAATTTCTTTCACCGCTAACCAATCAAAGAACCGATGAATATGGCGGCAGTCTTGAAAACCGAATGCGGTTTGGCCTGGAAGTGATGAAAACCATCCGAAACCAGGTGGGCAAGGATTTTCCCATTATCGTCCGCATGAACGGCAATGATTTTATGCCCGGCGGCCAGGGCCGGGATGAATTGAAAGAATATGCACAAACCCTTGTGAATGAAGCAGGCGTGGATGCGTTGTGCATCAATGTGGGATGGCATGAAGCCAGGGTTCCCCAAATTACGGCGGCGGTTCCCAGGGGCGCATTTGCCTATCTGTCCCGGGGGATCAAGGAAGTGGTCGATGTGCCGGTGATTGCCAGTCATCGCATTAATGACCCGGAGACGGCCCGGGTGCTGATCGCAGACGACATGTGCGATATGGTGGCCATGGGCCGAAGCCTGATCGCTGATCCGTATTTGCCGGAAAAAGCAGAAACCGGACGGGAAGAAGAGATTCTGCACTGCATTGCCTGCGCCCAGGGATGTTTTGACAACTTGTTTAAGCTCAAACACGTAGAATGTTTATGCAACCCAAAAGCCGGATACGAATGTGACGGCGCCTGTACCATTGCTGAAACCCCCAAAAAAAAGTCATGATCATCGGCGGCGGTGCGGCCGGAATGAGTGCGGCAATTGCTGCAAAAGAGCGTGGGCATGACGTCACGATATATGAAAAAAGCGATGAACTGGGCGGGCAGTTATATCTGGCCGCCGCCCCCCCGGGACGTGAAGAGTTTGCCGAACTGGCCTATGATCTGGAAACAAAGGTATACGTCAACAATATCCATGTTATTTTGAATCACACCGTGGATGAATCATTCATTGATCAGGAGAAGCCGGATCATATTATTCTTGCCACCGGTGCGTCCCCGCTGGCCCCCCCGATTCCCGGTGCCGACCTGCCGCATGTGGTTCAGGCATGGGATGTCCTGGCGGATAATGTTTACACCGGCAAACGGGTGGTCATCATCGGCGGCGGCGCGGTTGGGGTTGAAACCGCTCTTCTGCTTGCGGAAAAAGGAACTTTATCGGCAGATGTTTTAAAATTCCTGTTTGTCAATAAAGCAGAAACACCGGAAACGCTCTATAAACTGGCTACTCAAGGGACCAAACAGGTCACTGTCATTGAAATGATCGAAGCCATCGGCAAGGACTTTGGAAAGTCCACCCGATGGGGCATGCTTCAGGATGTTAAACGGTATGGCGTGGAATCAAAACTCACTTCCAAAGCCCTGGAAATTACGCCAACCGGTATTAAAGTCGAAACCGGACAGGGAATTGAAGAAATACAGGCTGACACGATTGTTATGGCTGCCGGCTCAAAATCCGTCAATGATCTGGCGGCAGTCATTGAAGCGAAAAAAATACCTTTTGATGTAATTGGAGACGCAGGAAAAATTGGCATGGCGTTTGATGCGGTGCATCAGGGATATGCTGCAGGCATGAATATCTAACTGATTAGGGGAATAAATTGCCACTTCTGTCATTACGAGGAGTGAGGAACGAACGACGAAGTAATCCCCTGCGTTATTAAGATTGCTTCGGTCGTTCCTCCCTCGCAATGACAAAATAATTTATTAAGCAACTTTACGTCCAACAATTAAATATAATTATTTGCATAGTTTTAAATTAAAAATCGGAGCAAAAAATGAGCGTTCTTTTTGAAACAACAGAAATTAACGGGATGAAACTCGCCAACCGGTTTGTCAGGTCTGCCACGTGGGAAGGCATGGCCGCAGATGACGGCGCTGTGACCCCAAAACTGACACAAACAATGGTCGATCTGGCCGAAGGCGGTGTGGGCCTGATCATATCCGGGCACGCTTTTGTCAGCCAGGAAGGTCAGGCGGGTCCCTGGCAAATGGGAATATATAAAGATGAACTGATTGACGGCTTAAAAACCATGACCGATGCGGTTCATCAAGCTGGCGGTAAAATCATCGCCCAGCTGGCCCATGC
>JAGGYV010000346.1 GCA_021162325.1 Desulfobacteraceae bacterium
AACAAGCCCGCAGGAGATGAAATTATAGCAAATGGACAAACGAAAAAAAGGAGAAAACTTAAAGTTGAATAGCATAGAACCACTTAAGGTAAAAAGGAAAAGACAAAAATTCGCACCTGATTCTTCCCGGGTCATTATACGATTTTTCAGGCCGGGTGATCAAAACCACCAAAAAAATGTTATTAATCGTGTATGTTCTCTGTCCGAGGAAAAATGCCGGCAGGTTCTGAAATCCGTTCGACTCAATTTTTCCGATCGACACAAGAATCTGGATGATCGATTGATTATGCACTACCAGCGAATAGAAAATATGATCGATAAGCCTGAAAGCTTAAGTGCGGAGCACAAGCAGTTGCTGGCCTTTCATTTTACCAAGGAATACTCTATCGAATCGGTTGCATTTTGCAATCCCTCCATTGTTCCACACCCTGATCAGGATAATCTGCCAGAGGGCGCAATGCGGGTGATCCTCAGTTTTCGAGCCATCGGAGAAGAGCATATTTCTTCTTTAACCTTTCGCAGTGGTGTCCTTGATAAAAATAATATTTTTATAATGGAACCGATCAGCCCGTTTGTTGAAACATCCACCCTTGAAGAGAATCCCACCTATAAAAAATCCGCTTTTATAATGATCTTAGAGGATGTTTTAAGGCACAAATCGCTTGTAAATAACATCTTTGATAAACTGCCCGACAAATTCCAATTTGATGATTTAAAAGAAAGAATCCAGGCGGTTTTACTCGAATTGGATGTCTCAGACGCGGAACTGGAGGCAATTGATCGGATTTACTGGATCGCCAGGTCCAATTTTGTGAAATGCTACCGGTCCGAAACCCTGCTCTCCGAACGGGTAATTTTTCCGACCGGCCAGAATGAGATAAAAGGTATTGAAGACGCCCGATTTGTACGATTTACAGATGATGATGGTGCTATTCGTTATTATGCGACCTACACCGCTTACAACGGCCAGAATATTCTGCCCGTGATGCTGGAGACCCGCGATTTTTTAAAGTTCAAGATATTGAGTATTTACGGGAAGGCTGTCAAAGATAAGGGGATGGCGCTGTTTCCCCGTAAAATAAACGGCAAATACATGATGATTTCGCGACAGGACGGCGAAAACCTGTTTATTATGACTTCCGATCATCTCCATTTTTGGGATCAAATGCAATTGTTGAAACTACCTCGATTCCCATGGGAGTTTGTGCAAATCGGAAGCTGCAGCTCACCCATGGAAACTGAAAAAGGGTGGCTGCTCCTGACTCACGGGGTCGGCGCTATGAGAGAATATTGCATCGGTGCCATACTGCTGGATTTAAATGATCCAACCAGAATTATCGGCGAACTGGAGGAACCGCTTATCGTCCCGAATGAATACGAGCGTGAAGGGTATGTGCCAAATGTCGTATATACCTGTGGCGCCATCATTCACAATGGTGTGCTGGTTATCCCCTATGCCATATCCGACACCTCATCCGGTATTGCCACCATTCAGTTGTCCGATCTACTGGACAGGATGAATGGGGTTTAGTTTCTTATCTCTGATTTTTGTGTTTTTTTGGCAAATTTTTTTAAAAACTCAAAAAGCGTGAAGCGATCTAAAGTGATCTAAAGGTAGGGGCACGAAGCATCGTGCCCCTACTTGTGGACTTTTCGCAAATCGCGCGATTATTTTTATTATAAGAATTGACGGCCTTGATCTTTATTCCGGATACGTTTTTTTTACTTTTAATCTACTCCTGCTCTTGATCCTTGCCGGGTTTCGCTACGCTCAACCCAGCCTACGTGATTTATGATGTTTGGAGCTTGCTGAATTGTAGGCTGGGTTGAGGCACGAAACCCGGCTTATTGATCACAACGGTTCGAGTAAGATCAAGATTTGATAGTCTCGTAAAAAGTCAGATTCCGACGGCAAAGTATAAAAGTCCACCAAATTTAAGAATTGGCAAGGCGCGTAAATTCTGAGTAATGATTCGTGCTTAGCGTACTTTGAAGAAACGAAGAATGCAGCGCAACACAGAATTTGGACTTTTTACGAAGCCGTCAAGATTTTAAAGTGGCCGAAACGATAACCAAGCCCAAATTGACAATGCCGAAGGCATTAACCATCACTTTAGCTCACTTTTAACTTTTCCGGTTTATCCGGGTTAGGATGAGACAGGCAAAAGCGATTATGAAAGACAAGGCAAAAAGTGTTCCCGATGCCGTTATCATCAATGAAGTTCAGCTGATACTGGCTGAAAAAAGAACGTCACTGGCATCCCTGCGTACAGGAATCGCAGTTTCTGCGTTGCCGCTGACAGTCCTTAGTTTCTTAATCGCCACATCAAAATATTATGAAGTTCAACATGCGATATCGTTATTCGTGCCGGTGGTGGTGATTAGCACTACCCTGGCGATCCTGGGAACGTATCTGATTATACGGGCAACTATAAAAATTCATCGCTATGATCAAATGGTCAAAAAACTGAAACCAAAAAACAGCGTGCTCTCTAATTTAATTGAATAAGATATAAATAATTGATATAACATTATAACGTCTTGTTTTTTATAAAATACTTCCCCTGGTACAGATCCTTCTCTTCAAGCCTTTTCTTAATGAGTTCAATGGTTTCTTTTTTTTTTAAAGCCCATGCGGGGGCGACCAGTTCCCCGGGATGGGGGTCGCTGGTCAGTCGCTGAATCACCATGTTTTCAGGAAGATAGGTGAGAAACTCGCACAGGATATCCACATATGCTTCCTGGGTGATGCATGTGTATGCCCCCTGAGCAAGCATGGCCTCCATTTGTGTCCCTTTAATCACATACAGCATATGAAATTTTAACCCGTCAATCCCCATTTGCGAGATGTTTTTTGCGGTTTCAATCATCTGTTTTTTTGATTCACCAGGAAGACCGAGGATCACATGGGCGCAGATATTAATACCTCTGTTTTTTGTGGTTGCAACCGCTTTTTCAAAGGCGTTAAAGTCATGGCCCCGGTTGATTAGGCAAAGCGTTTTGTCATGGATGGACTGAAGGCCGTATTCTATCCATATCAGATATTTTTTCGTATATCCCTGTAAAAGCGCCAGAATTTCCTCATTCACACAGTCCGGACGGGTGCCGATGGAAAGGCCGGCCACATCGGGAACGGCCAATGCTTCATCATAGAGACGTTTGAGTTTGTCAATCGGTGCATACGTGTTTGTATAGGCTTGAAAATAGGCAATGAATTTTTTGGCTTTATAGCGTTTAATGACATATTTTCTGGCATTTAAAATCTGATCGGAAACGGATATCCCTTTTTTAAAAAAACCGGTTCCGGAACCGCTTTGGTTGCAGAAAATGCATCCATTGGTGGAAAGTGTTCCGTCCCGGTTGGGGCAGGACATCCCCGCATCAACGGTGATTTTATGCACCCGATGTCCGAAAATATCTTTAAAATAAGTATTTAAATCGTAAAATCTGTTTTTCATAATTGCGTATAGTCTCTTATCTCTTATCTCTGAGTTTTGTGTTTTTTTGGCAAACTTTTTTAAAAACTCAAAAAGTGTGAAGTGACTAAAGTGATCTAAAGTGCCTAAAGTTGTGGACTGCGCAAAACGCGCGATTATTTTTAACATAAAAATTGAAAATGCCGAAGGCATTATCCATAACTTTAGCTCACTTCAAACTTTAGTTCACTTTTAACTTTTCCGGTTTATCCGGGTTGGGTATTGATTCATTCATATGGAAAAGATCTAAAATTTGTTTTTAAAAAGGTTGCGTTTTTTGGTATGCAATATCATAGGTAAGGCGCATGCTGCAATGATTACAAGATGGCTTTGTAAAAAGTCCAAATTCTGTGTTGCACTGCATTCCTCGTCACTGCGGAGTAGGCGAGCTACGCCTCATTCCTCAGAATTTGTGCGCCTTGCCAATCGTATGTGAATGGTGGATCTTTTTTCTTTGCCATCTGAATCTGAATTTTTACAAGAATATCAAGTTTGAAAGTAAAGATATATGGCTGTTTATCCAAAAAAATATGATGTCATCGTTGTCGGAGCCGGGCATGCTGGCTGTGAAGCGGCCCTAGCCGCTGCCAGAATGGGCTGCCGTGTGCTGCTGATGGCGATAGATCTTGATAAAATCGCAGCCATGCCATGCAGTCCGTCGATCGGCGGAATGGCAAAAGGACAATTGGTCAAGGAAATTGATGCCCTTGGCGGTGAAATGGCTAAAGTAACGGATAAAACGGCGATTCATTATCGCAAGTTAAATACTAAAAAAGGGCCGGCAGTACACTCTTCCCGAACCCAGAATGATAAAAATCGTTACCACATGGTGATGAAATCCGTGATTGAACAAACGCCCAACCTGGATGTGAAGCAGGCGCGGGTGGATGAACTGGTTGTGGAGAACGGTCATGTCGTAGGGGTCATGGATCACACAGGATATGGCTTTGAGACAAAAACAGTGATTCTGGCCACCGGGACTTTTTTAAGCGGGTTGGTGCATATTGGCGAGAAGTCTTTTGAAGCGGGCCGTGCCGGAGAATTTGCATCTTATGCCCTTGCTGAAAATTTGAGAAATCATGGTTTTACCCTGGGTCGTCTTAAAACCGGCACACCCCCGAGATTGCATCGGGCAAGCATTGATTTTTCAAAAATGACCCAACAGGACAGTGATTTTCCAGCCGAGCCTTTTTCCTTTTTTTCCAACGGGTTTGAAATGTCTCATATGCCCAGTTATATTGGCCGAATTGAGAAAAATACCATTAAAATTGTGCAGAATAATATTAAATTATCAGCGCTTTATAGTGGCAAGATAACCGGTACATCGGCACGTTACTGCCCGTCGTTTGAAGACAAAGTAATGAAATTTCCGCATAGGGACAGCCATCAGTTAATTTTAGAACCCGAGGGGGTTGATACGGATGAAATTTATGCCAGCGGTCTTGGCAACAGTCTGCCCATGGAAGTCCAGCTGGAAGTGGTTCATTCAGTGGAAGGGCTTGAGTTTGCGGAAATCATGCGGCCGGCGTACGCCATTGAATATGATTATGTGAATCCGGTGCATCTTTCGCCAAAATTGGAAACAAAAAAAATATCCGGTCTTTATATGGCAGGACAGATCAACGGCACATCCGGATATGAGGAAGCGGCCGCCCAGGGAATGTGGGCGGGCATCAATGCGGCGTGCAACGTTGAAAAACGTCCGGCATTTATCCTGGGCCGGTCCCAGGCGTATATGGGGGTGATGGTGGATGACCTGGTGACCCGTGGAACAAAAGAACCCTACCGGATGTTTACATCACGGGCAGAATACCGGCTGATGCTTCGGGAAGACAATGCGGACCTCCGGCTAACGGAGATCGGCCATGATCTGGGCCTGGTCGATGCGGATACGGTCAAAGACGTTAAAGAACGTCGGAAACAGATTCATGATGAGATCAACCGGGTTCGTAAAGCAGTGGCAAAGCCCGTCCCGGAGGTGAATCAGTATTTGACGGATCACCATTCAAGGCCTATTGACAATGGGATACATTTCGATCAGCTGCTCAAACGGAATGAGCTGGATTATGAACTGGTGAGTACGTTTGCACCTTCGCATACGCCTTTAGATAAACGGGTGGTTCAGCAGGTGGAGATTGAAATAAAATATGAAGGCTATATCCAGAAGCAGTTAAAGGAAATTGAAAAGTTCAATGACCTTGAGGATAAAAAAATACCGGAAAAATTCGATTTTGAAGCTTTGCACGGGTTATCCAATGAATTGAAGGAAAAATTGTCAGCCGTCCGGCCCCTGTCGCTGGGACAGGCATCCCGGATTGACGGAATGACGCCGGTGGCCCTTTCCATTCTGATGATCGCGTTAAAAGTCAGGGTCGGCACTTAATTATAGCCTGTCTTGCGGGCAAAAACTTTAAACATTTCATTTAAGTATGAATTTTAAGGGGTTAGAGGGTGCTTAACCGATTCTGGTTCTTGACATTTCCGCCTCCCGTCTTATAATTTTAATGTATTAATCAGATGGTTTAGGGAAATATTTAAATCTAACCAAGAAGGCAGGTAATCGATAAAATGGCTCAGAAGGATTATTATAAAGGTCTTGGTGTCAGTAAAGACGCAAGCGCCGGTGATATTAAAAAGGCGTACCGAAAGCTGGCATTGAAATATCACCCGGATCATGCATCCGGGGACAAGGCAAAAGAGGAAAAATTTAAAGCGATCAGCGAAGCGTATGCTGTTTTAAGTGACGCGGAAAAACGGAAGAAATACGATACTTACGGTTCCGATGGATTCCAACAGCATTATTCTCAGGAAGATATTTTTAGAGGCTCCAACATAGATGATATTTTAAAAGAATTTGGTTTTGGCGGATCTTCTTTTCCCAGAGGTAGAAAGATGGGCGGTGGTGGGAGGCGCTTTTCGTTTAACCCGGAATCCATGTTTAATTTTGGCGGCGGAAGGCAACAGCCGGCGGCCCCGGCAAAAGGGTCTGATATGGAATATGAAATCTCTCTCACGCTTTCCGACATTGCTGCCGGGATATCAAAAAACCTGTCTTTTCAGGATCCATCAGGCGGTACGGAAACCATCACCGTTAAAATTCCCAAGGGGATGATTTCCGGAAAAAAACTGCGCCTTGCCGGGCGTGGGCAGCCGAGCCCATATGGCGGACCTGCCGGTGATTTGTATATAAAATCAAAAATATTGGATGATTCGACGTTTAAAATCAAAGACTTTGATTTGTTTTTAAACAGGGAAATAAAACTAACCGACGCATTGCTCGGGACGCAAATTTCAGTTCCAACGCTTTCCGGAAATCAGCTTAGTTTAAAAATACCACCAGGAACAAAACATAAAAGCAAGATGCGGCTTGCCGGAAACGGCATCCCCCATATGAAGGGCGGCGGCTCCGGTGATTTGTATGTCGAACTTTATGTGACCATGCCAAAAAAATTAAATAAAAAACAAAAACAATTAATCGAAAAGCTTGCCAGAGAAGGTTTATAGGACATCACAAATAGCGCTTGTGCGTTCTTTTGGGAATTTTTAAGACACGCTGTGGACCGATTCAAGGAGGTCTTTTATATTTTTGTAAAATGAGGATTTGAACCGAATTTTAACGCCGTATGGCCAGGGAAATAGTTCTTCACAGCCCTGATAAAATCCGACAGTCATGATTATGACCATCGGCTTTTATCGGGGTTTTTTTGTAGTAATAATTCAAAATTTCACTAACACGTTTACTGCATCATGCCTTACAACTATTTTTATAGCCCAATGCCTTAAAATTGAAATGTTGTTCATTTCTACAGTTCAAAATAATGTATAGAAGGTCACTGTTTTTCTATATGACGGAGTTTTTTCCTCAAAGGTGTATCACTTGAAAATTAATATATTGTGAAAACCGGATAAATTAATATAAACGGAATAAGTTTTTTTGGCCGAGTGAAAATTAACCGATCTCGGAATACAGTAAATTTATTGACAAAAGCATAGGTTCAATATATAACGAATTTGCTGATTAATACGTTTGATGTCCATTTTTCAGGGGAACAAGGGGCTTTTGCAACGATAATTATTTAAAATTATAATACTTTTTGTAAATTCAGTTCACAATCAATAGATGAAGAGACGGAAAGGAAAGATGGATTTATAAACTGTTTTTTTCTTCTGAAACAGTGATTTTTTATATGTGTTATCACTTAATGGGCTGTGTTTGAATCCATATATAACTTTATTGAACCTAAAATAGTACACCGCAACTTTAATAATATATGCCTGAATTAGTTCCAGTTCTGTCAGAAGAAAAGATTGACCGGTTAATCGGATCAATCGCCAAAAAAATTTCTGAAGACTACAAAGACAAACGACTTATCTTAATTGGCGTACTAAAAGGCGCATTTATATTTTTAGGAGATCTCTCAAGACGGTTAACGATTCCGGTTGAGATTGACTTTATTCAATTTTCAAGTTACGGAAATAAAGATTCGTCATCCGGTGACATTCAATTGCGAAGTGATATTTCTTCTGAACTGAAAGGTAAAGATGTTCTGGTCGTTGAAGATATTATAGATACCGGTTTGACCATGACAAAATTTATTAAGCACTTGGAATCGTTTAATCCTGAAAGTATTCGGGTTTGTACGTTTATTGATAAACATGAGCGCCGTGAAGTTGATTGTAAAGCAGATTATGTGTGTCACTCAGTTGAAGGCGGATTTCTTGTGGGGTATGGACTTGATTATGCAGAAAAATACAGAAATTTGCCGGCACTTTATCATCTAAATTTATAACCAGTGAGGAAATAAAATGATTATTACCTGTGAGGCTTGCGGTACAAGTTTTAAAGTTAAAACCAGCCTAATCAAAGAAACAGGTTCAACAGTCAGGTGCTCTAAATGCCAGCAAGTATTTATCGCTTATCCGAGTTCCCCGGAAAAAGAGGAGCCAACTGATTTTGCATTAGATGAAAGCCTTGAGTCAAAAATAGAAGCTGTTTTGGGCGATGAATTTGACGATGAGTTCAGTGACCTGGAATCAGAAATGTCAATGGATACCGCCGAAATATCAATGGACACCGCCGAAATATCAATGGACACCGCCGAAATAGCGATGGAGACTTCAGACGAGCTGTTTGCTACCTCAGATGCCTTGTTTGATGATATGGAAGAAAGGTCTGAAGAACCTGAAGTAATGATGTCGGAATTGTTGCAGGATGACGACGATATTATTTCTCTGGATGATTTGGCATTCGGGGCGACGGTTGAAGAAGAGATTGATCTGGATTCTTTGTTAGAAGAAGGGGCGGATGATTCCGAGATTTTGTCCTTTGACGATATTGATCAGGCGGATGATTCCGATACCTTATCTTTTACAGATCTTGGTGCAAAGGAAACGGTAGAAGATGATTCTGAAGAGGATGATTCCGAGATCTTGTCTTTTGACGATATTGATCAGGTGGATGATTCCGATACTTTATCTTTTACAGATCTTGGTGCAATGGCAACGGTAGAAGATGATTCCGAAGAAGATGATTCCGAGGATTTGATTTTTGATGATATTGATCAGGCAGATGAAGAAATTACGCTTGATGACATGGCGTTAACATCGGAGATGGATGAAGACTTGATCGGGCTTGATGCTCTGGAATCAGATGTGGTGGAAGAAGAGGAAATTTTTTCAGGAGAAACAATAGTAGATGATGAGGATATTGATTTTTTAGATTTTGAAGATGAAGAGGTTCAGCAGGATGATGACATTGAAATGGAAATAGAAGAAGAACTGAAAGATCTGGCTGAACCGGAAGAAATAGCGTTTGATGCGGAAGGAGGTGTTGATACTGCTTTGGATGAGTTTGATTTAGAAAAAGAGTCGGAAGAAGAAACAGAAAAGCCGGCCGAAGAAGCGTCAAAAGTTGAGGCCGAGGCGGATGATTTTGAGCTGGATCTGGACGAAGATGATTTTGAAGAAGCATCAACAGTTGAAGCGGATGATCTGGGGTTGGACCTGGATGGATTTGAAGATCTGGATTTGACGGAAGACGCTTCGCCTGAAGCCACCGTTGAAGATGACCTGGATTTGGATCTGGATCTTGACCTTGGGGACGCGGCGGCGGAAGATGATTTGGGATTGGATCTGGATTTGGCTGAAGAGCCTTTGTCCGAAGCCACTGTTGAAGAAGATGACCTGGACCTTGATCTTGACCTTGGGGACGCGACGGCGGAAGATGATTTGGGATTGGATCTGGATCTGGACGAATTTGATAATCTGGATCTTGAGGAGGATCTGACTACCATTGATTCTGAAACAAGCGGTGATGAAGATTTTGATCTGGACCTTGATCTTGATTTGGGTGAAGACGTTGAAGAATTGTCCACCGTTGAAGCCGAAGATGAAAATTTTGATTTGGATCTTGATCTTGACCTGGGTGAAGACGTTGAAGAATTGTCCACCGTTGAAGCCGAAGCCGAAGCCGAAGAGGAAGATTTTGATCTGGACTTTGATTTAGATGCCGGGGAGGAAGAAGCGGGCGTTGAAGAGGAGTCTTTTGATCTGGATCTGAATATTGAGACAGAACCGGTTGAAGCTGAAACAGATGATTTTGACCTGGACCTGGACTTTGATGATGGTCTGGACGATGAGCCGTCTGTGGTTGCAGAGTCTTTCGTGGATGAAGGTGAAGACGATTCCGTGACGAAGACGGAAGAGTTTGATCTGACTCAGATTGAAGATGTCCTCGATTTTGACAAATTACCGGAACCTGAAGAGGCCGGAGCGGGTGAGGCTCTGGGAGATCTGGGCATGGATTTAGCGGAATCGGAGTCTGATACGGTTTCTGATGAGGATGAAATGTCTATTGATCTTGAAACCATGCTCGACGATGAAGAGGAGATGTTTGGTAAGGAAAAGGAAGTTTTCCTGGAAACCGTTGAAGAAAGAGAAAAGCAGATAGAACAGGCATACAAAAAAACGGTTATCGAGGAACGGCTGGAAGCGCCGGAAGGCGTTATTGCTGAAGTCCCTGAAACGGTAGGGGGTGAATTTGAAGGAAAAACAGCTGAATCAATGACGGCTGGGCAGGTTAAAGAGAAGCAAAATCTGAAAAAGATTTTGATTCCGTTGATCCTTTTGATTGTACTGGGGGCCATTATTGTCGGAATGATAATATTCGGCGGTAAGAAAGAAGAAGCTCCGGTCGTACCGGTAACGCCGGTTGTTATAGACCAGGGCAACCTTCAGATTGAAATGATCGCCACCCCGGAGTACAGGTTTGTTGAAAATAAAGTTTTCGGTGAAATCCTTATGGTAACCGGAAATGTGACAAATAGATATGACCATCCCCGCAGCAATGTTCAGGTAAAGGGAAGCCTTTACGACAGTGCGGGGACGGTCATTGTCACCTCATCAGCGTATTGCGGGAATATGATTACAGATTCGGATTTAACCGCTCTTGAATTAAAAACCATTACCGAACGGTTAAGCAATCGTAGAGGGGATGATAATTTAAACATCGGCATTGAGCCTGGTAAAAAGATTCCCTTTACGATTGTTTTTTCAAATTTACCTAAAGAAATAAATGAGTTAACTGTTGAGGTGGTTCAGTCCGCTAAGTAAATATGGGCAGATCACAATATCCAAAATTTAAAAATAATGATTTTGGCTTGACTTGAACGGCTGTAGTTGTTAAACAGCTCTTTTTTAAGTCAGGGTGCTGTTGAAGGTTTCGTAAAATGCCCGATGTCGGAAGCAAAAAAATATGGGTTGGGATTTTTTTGAATAAATGGGCATCATTAAGTAATCTTTTTGTAAAAGGAATTAAAAAAAACGGTGGGGCCTTTTACGAAGTTTTCAACAAGGCGATGTAGCTCAGCTGGTTAGAGCATGCGGCTCATATCCGCAGTGTCCGGGGTTCAAGTCCCTGCATCGCCACCACTTAGAAAAAAATCAAGCCCCTCTTCTGGCGCAGAGGGGCTTTTTTGTTTTGTAAGCAGTTCATCACGCTTTTCACAATTTTCTATATAAGCCCCGAGAGTGTTTGACAATTTTCTGAAACATGGAGATAATCGGTTTCATTGTTCAACCTATATGAAGATAAATTAGGTAGACAGGAAAAAATATTGAAATTATGATTACCGGATTTGAAAAAATTGTTGAAGAACGGATTCGTCAGTCCCTGAAAAATGGAGAGTTTGATAATCTTGATGGCTCCGGCAAGCCGCTGGAGATTGAAGATGTCAGCTACATTCACGAAGACCTGCGGTTGGCGTACAAAATGTTAAAAAACGCGGACTGTGTGCCGCCAGAAATTGAAATAAAAAAAGAAATCCGCAGCACAGAAGCGCTTTTGGAAAATCTGACGGATGAAAAACAAAAATACAAAACCCTTAAAAAATTGAATTATTTGATTTTAAAGTTCAATTCATTGGGAACCGGTGCGGTTAAGTTTGAAATTCCTCAAAAGTATGAAGCGCAGGTGGTGGATTGTCTTTCATCTGAAAAATCAAAAAATATCGGGTAAAATAAATATTTTTTGAATTGGCCGGATATAAAAAATCAGTTTTAATGTGTTTGATTGCTCCGGAAATCAGGCAATCTGAAAAATTAAGACAAGCTGGAAAAATGTTTAAGAAAAATAATGAAATAGCCAATATCACCAACGGCCTTGTTCTGGCGTCGGCCATTTTGATTTTTCATGTGCTTCTTCTGGCCGGGCTTGGAATACTGGTTTTATTTTTTAGCGGCATTGTTAATTATATTTTTTGGATATTTTTAGCCGGAAGTGTCCTGATCGCAGGCTCTGGTTATCTGTTTTATCGATATATGAAAAAAAAAGGCGCTCTGGTGTTTTTGAAAATAATGTCACTTCCCGAATTAAAGGGGAAGAATGTGGAGGTCAACCTGCTCGGCGGTCTTGCCACATTTAAAATAGCCAATGACCAGAGCGAACCGATAGAAATCGAAAGTAATGTAATCCCCGTAGCCCGCCTGTTGGAAGATCCGGATTCTAAGCGGATACGGGAGTTGACGGAACTTTCCCGCATGCTGGAAAAGAACCTGATCACCATAGAAGAATTTGATCAGGTGAAAAAATCGCTGCTGAATTAACTAAATCAATAAGCTAAACCACAGAATACGACTCTCATGGAAAAAAAGATTACGGTGGCCCTCCTGTCCGGCGGCACATCCTCAGAGCGTGACGTCTCGCTTTCCGGCGGGGATCAGGTATATCAGGCGATTGATAAAAACAAGTATACTGTATTCCGGTATGACCCTAAAACAGATATTGCCCAACTGGTTGTGGATGCGTCGAAGATAGATGTGGCTCTGGTTATTCTTCATGGGATCCATGGAGAAGACGGTACGGTTCAGGGATTGCTTGATCTGCTGAACATTCCGTATCAATGCTCCGGAACCCTGGGAAGTTCAGTGGCTATCAGCAAGCTGGCATCAAAATACATTTATGCCCAGTGCGGCATCCCGTCACCGGCGTATATGATTTCTCACAAAAAAGATGTCATTGATGTCGATACCTGTATCCGCCGTCTCAGGCTGCCGATTGTCGTTAAACCGGTCAATGGCGGTTCCAGTATCGGGATGAGTATCGTGCATTTGAAAAATAATCTGATCCGGGCCGTTGATAAAGCGCTTGAATATGATGATACCGTTTTACTCGAAGAATATATTAAAGGGACTGAAATAACCGGCGCGGTGATCGGCAATCAAAATCTTATAGCACTTCCCATTATTGAAATTGTCCCAAGCGAGAAATATGATTTTTTTGATTATCAGGCAAAATACACGGCCGGTGAAACGAAAGAAATTTGCCCGGCCCGGATCAGTGAAAGATTAACGAAAAGCGCTGGCGAGCTGGCAAAAAAATCTCACCGGGCACTTTTTTGCAAAGGGTACAGCCGGACAGATATGATTATCAGGGATGAAGAAATTTATGTTCTTGAAACCAATACCATCCCGGGGATGACCGAATCCAGTCTGCTGCCCCTGGCAGCGGAAAAAGCGGGAATGAATTTCAGTCAGCTGGTTGATCGCTTGATTGAGCTTGGATTGGAAAAATATTAGCACAAGCGCATGCAGATGAGCGGGCAGTTTTTTAATGAAAGGGAAAATGATGAAAATTTTAATTGTTGGCAGCGGCGGAAGAGAACACACGTTAGCATGGAAAATTTCAAAAAATCGAAAAGTCAAAAAGATTTTTTGCGCTCCTGGTAATGTGGGAATGGAAGGGCTGGCAGAATGTGTTCCAGTAAAGGCAGATGATATTATCGGTCTGGCCGAGTTTGCTGAAAAAGAATTAATTGACCTGACGGTGGTCGGCCCGGAGGCCCCGCTTTCCGACGGAATTGTTGATTTGTTTGAAAAAAAGGGTTTGAAGGTTTTCGGACCATCCAAAAAAGCTGCTCAAATAGAGGCCAGTAAATCTTTTGCCAAGAAAATAATGCTGAAATACGGTATCCCCACCGCCATGGGCCAAACATTTACGAGCTATGACAAGGCTTTAGGCTATATAAATTCAATGAAGACCCCGATTGTTGTTAAAGCAGACGGCCTGGCAGCCGGAAAAGGTGTTCTGGTCTGCAAGACAAAAAAAGAAGCTGTCAATGCCGTTAAAATGATATTAAAAGATAATGCCTTTGGCGATGCCGGTAAAAAGGTGTTGATTGAAGACTGTCTGGTCGGAGAGGAAGCTTCTTTTATCGCATTTACCGACGGAAAGCATGTGCTCCCCCTGCCGACTTCCCAGGACCATAAAACTATTTTTGATAATGATAAAGGCCCTAATACCGGGGGGATGGGTGCTTATTCCCCGGCACCGGTGGTGGATGCGTTCATTCACGACAAAATAATGGAAAAGGTCATGATTCCCATGGTAAACGCCATGGCGGCCGAAGGGTATCCTTATAAAGGGGTTCTCTATGCGGGATTGATGATTGACCGGGATCAGGTTAATGTGGTGGAATTTAACGCCCGATTCGGTGATCCGGAAGC
>JAGGYV010000231.1 GCA_021162325.1 Desulfobacteraceae bacterium
ATTGATGTGCATACCCATATATTTTCAGAAGATGTTTGCAAGCATCGAGAAAGTTATTTTAAAGGCGAAGAACCGTTTCAACTGTTATATGATTCCCCGAAATCCAGGCTGATCACAGCAGAAGACCTGGTTCGTTCCATGGATGACAGCGGGGTGGATAAATCGGTGACTTTCGGGTTCCCCTGGAAAAATGATAACTATTTTCAGAAAAATAATGACGATATTCTGGAATCGGTCAACAAATATCCGGACCGATTAATCGGCTTGTGCTGTGTGGATATGTACAGTACAGGTGCGGCAAAGGAGGTTGAACGATGCCTGGATGCCGGACTTTCCGGTGTCGGTGAACTGGCATTTTATCAGTCTGGAATTGAGCCTGAGGCGCTTAAATTGCTGGAACCGGTCATGGCATTGTGCCGGGAAAAAGAGGTGCCGATTATGATCCACACCAATGAACCGGTGGGCCACCCGTATCCGGGAAAAACACCCAACACCCTGGCCCAAATTTATAATTTGGCAAAAACATTTCCGGATAATAAGATTATTCTGGCCCATTGGGGGGGCGGTATTTTTTTTTATACCCTGCTGAAAAAGGAAGTCAAAGAAACACTGAAAAATATTTATTATGATACGGCTGCATCCCCATTTTTGTATACATCGGATATCTATCGGGCGGCAATCAACATGGCCGGGCTGGATAAAATTTTGCTGGGGACGGATTATCCGTTGCTGCCGCCGTCGCGGTATTTCAGTGAACTGGAATCTGCCGGTATGTCTTCTCCGGAAAAAGAGCAAATCTGCGGTTTAAATGCAGCCCGGCTGTTTGGCGTTATTTAGTCTGCATAATATACGCTCCGTTCCAGCAGGATTCTGGTGGAGTGGCTTTGTACTCCCGGCAACGGGCAATCATCATAAGACTGGGAGGATCATCCGGTGTTGTTTCCAGCGCCCGGTTAAAATATTCAATGGCCGGATCCCATCGGCGCTGGCGATATTCCGAAAGCCCTTTTTCATAGAAGGCGATGGTCTGCATCATTGTTTCACTGATTTTGTTTTTATAACCGATCAATTCATAAATTTTTACCGGGATGGCTTTTCCCATCACATTGATGGCATCTAATTCCCGGGCAACAATACTTGTTTTTGCGCCGGCATAGGTGGTTTCACTGATCATGGAATATGTGCCGTAAACCTTATTCACCCCTTCCAGGCGGGCGGCCGTGTTGACTGTGTCCCCCATCATCGTGTAATCCATACGGTTTTTAGACCCCATATTCCCCACAACAGCGGGGCCGCTGCAAAGCCCGATCCGCATGCGGATGGTTAGATCTTTTTCTTCTTCCCATTTTTTTCTAAGCACCAAAAGTCGTTCCTGCATGTCAATGCTTGCGAAACAGGCAACTTCCGCATGATTTTTCAATGCATTGGGCGCGCCGAACATGGCAATGATGGCATCGCCTTCGTATTTGTCCACCATGCCGTTGTTTTCAAGGATGATATCCGACATCTCGGTTAAAAATTCATTGAGCAGTTCCACCAGTTCGTGGGGAGAAAGCTTTTCGGAAATACTGGTGAAACCGGCCACATCAGAAAAAAAAGCGGTAATTTGGCGTTCTTCGCCGCCTAAAACGAGTTTTTCAGGCGATTCAATCAATTGATTCACGACGGTCGGCGACAGGTACGTTGAAAACGCATTTTTGATAAACCGTTTTTTCCCTTCTTCCACAAAATACCGATAAGCGGAAATACAGATATAAATTAAAAGGATTGTGATAACCGGATAGACGATATTGAAGACAAGCCCGTTTGCAGTAAATAAATATAAGCAAAAAAGGACATATCCGACCAACAGTCCCGCCGCGCTGAGCGCACCGGGAATGGCTTTAATTTTTGGAAGCAGCCACCCTAAAAAACCCCCTAAAATTATCATGGAAATGATATTATAGACCTGAACCAGCGCCGGCTGGTATAAAAAATCCCGGGACAGGATACTGTCAATCAGATTCGCATTGATTTCAACACCAGGAAAATTTGTATCAAATGGCGTCACTCTTAGATCATAGACCCCGATGGCTGTCACGCCGACAATTACCAGTTTGTCTTTCAACTGCCGGGGATCTACGCGGTCATTTAAAATATCCGTTACAGATATATGGGGAAATTTTTTGGCCGCCCCGCGATAATTAACCATGATACGACCCAGCTCATCCGTAGGGATCTGCAGGTCTCCGATCTGAAACCTGTCAATGCCCATCTCTCCCACAAAAATTCCCAAAGGGCGGCGGGTGTAAGCGGCCAGCGCCTTTAATGATAGGTGGGCATATAGTACGTCCCTGAATTTAAAAACACCGGGAACCCACCGGATCACGCCATCCTTATCGGACATCATATTAAAATAACCGCTATAAGGAGTTGATTCGGCAATTACGGGGATATTTGATTCCGGGGCAAATACTTCTAGAAACGGGGCATCTGTAAATGCTTTTTCAGAAGCGTATTGAATAGTTTGATAGGTGGCGCTGAGGATATTTTTTACCTGGGCGGCAATTATGTCTTCGTCCATATGGACTGCTTCTTCGGGTTTGATGTGGAAAAAATTACCAAGTACGACTTTTGCATTTGAGTTTGAGATTGCCTCTGCCAGCAGCCGGTCATTGTCCGATTGTAAGATTAACTGGTCCAGATAGTTATTGAAAGCCGGGTGTTTAATATTTAACCGGTCAGCTCTCAGGCTCACATCCTGTAATATGGAGATCTCTTTATTGTCCGCTTCGCTGAATACGATATCAAATGCAATGACCCGTGCACCAGCATCTGACAGCCGGGTGACAAGGTCTGCAATTTTTTTTCGGGGCCATATCCATTTTCCTTCGGTTTTCAGGCTTTTTTCATCGATCACGGCCAGTACCACGGAAGATTTGGGCGATTTTTCACCCCTGGCCATGAATCGTAAATCAATGGTTTTAAGTTCAATGATATCTAAAAAAGGGAAAATTGCCTTGCTGCTGCTGGCATAAATACCCGCGCAAAGGATTAAAAGGGTAATAATCAATGAAGGAGATTTTAATTTTTTGAACATATTCCCACACTCCTGTCACGAATTAAATATTTTGTCGATATCCCGCCACCCTGTAAGCTGAAATCCTTCACGGTCATAGCTGTCACTCCCGCCATAAAGGACGATTGAGCGCCTGACGTCATTTGATAATTTTGAAAAGAATCGAAGACCTTTAAAAAAATCAGCCGCCGCAGTCTGGCCGGACTTAATTTCAATAGCATCAATAGTTTGCCCATAATCACAAATCAGATCTACCTCGTTTCCAGTGTTATCCCTGAAAAAGTAGAGGTTGTCGGTCTGCCCCATGTTGAACCGGTATTTTAGCATTTCCGCAACCACAAAGTTTTCAAAAAGATGGCCTTTAACCGGATGTGTTTTTATTTGATTTGCATTGCCGATGTCGAGCAGAAACGCAGCAAGCCCGGTATCTAAAAAATAAATCTTGGGCGACTTGATAAGCCGTTTATTAAAGTTTTTATAAAAGGGACGCAGTAACTTGATTATGTAGCTGGCCTCAAGCACTGAAATCCAGCTTTTAATGGTACTGTGGTTCACGCCGCAGTCATTGCCCAGGCTGGAAAGATTCAGGATTTGTCCTGTTCTTCCGGCACAAAGTTTTAGAAATATTTCAAATTTAGATAAATCTTTTATGTTTATAAGTGCCCGAAGGTCACGCTCAACATAGGTGTTTATATAAAATAGCATAGCGTCAGTCGGGTTGAGTTTTTTATCAAAAATCCTCGGATAAAAACCCGTGTAAAGCATCTGGTCCATACTCACATCGTTTATTGACGGACCATATGCTTCGGCAAGTGTAAAGGGAAGCAGACGGACGAGGGCTGTTCTTCCTGCCAGGGACTGGGAAATATTTTGCAGCAAATCAAACTGCTGACTTCCGGTGAGTATAAAAAATCCTGTCTTCCGGTTCTCATCCACAATTGTCTGGATGTATGACAAAAGATCCGGAACCCGCTGGATTTCATCTATCACGGCACCTTCAGGAAAACGGTTTAAAAATCCTCTGGGGTCATTCTGGGCAAACTGGCGTTCATCCAGATCTTCAAGGGAGACATAGGCTTTTTCATTAAAAAGCATTTTGCACAGGGTCGTCTTGCCGGATTGCCTGGGGCCGGTAATCGTGACTACAGGATATTGGTCGGCAAGTTGAAGTGTTTTCGTGGAAATCGCTCTATGTATCATGAAAATTTATTCCTCAGCTTGGGAAGATAATCGGGTTATGCTTGTTATGATTTAGTGTCTTATAGGCGGGAATGAAATGCAAGCTATTTCTTTACAAATTAACAATTGAACTATCAATCTGTAAAGAAATAAATGAAAGAGAAAGGAATGAAAGAGAAAGGAAGCTGGATGGCGGTTGAGATATGTGAAGAAAGAAAGTTGATGGCTTCGTAAAAAAGAGGGCTTAGAAAAATAAACCCGCTGATAGCACCGCCAAACTATCTGGTTTTAATTTTTTTGGGAGGGGAGGCATTTTTTTTAGAATGGAATCTATTGAACATTTTGAGTGTATATGTGAGAGGGTATATATTGATTTGCCTGATGGAATCAGCTAATATTCGGTTTACTTAAAAAAATTCGGACCTGCACAGGGGGGTCGGTTTTGTTCCGGCTGATTGAGTTGTTATGAATTTTTAATAGCTGAGGGTGAAAATTTCTAAATTGACGAAAATACCAATGAAAACGATTTATGAGAAAATACGGTGTCATGCAATTGAAACGGCATCCCTATATCCGGTGGTGGATTTTTACCGGGACTATTCGGAACAAGTCGAATTCTCCTTACAGTTTTTCTCCACAGATCCGGTAGTTTGCGAATTATACGATTATGTTTCTGAAAACATAGAAGATGATTTTGGCCATGGACTGGATCATGTCCGGAAAGTGGCCCATGATGCCGGCACTTTGGCAATCATAGAAGGGCAGCGATTGGACGGGGCTGATTCTGCCAGCGATGGCGTAATAAATCATCGGGTGCGCATGGCGCAATGTGCCGGCCTTTTGCATGATATCAAGCGAAAACATAAAAATCATGCAAAAGAAGGGGCGATTTTTTCTGAAAAAGTGCTTGAGCAGTATCTTTTTGCCGAAGCGGACGTTGCAGATATTTGTCTGGCAATTGAAAATCATGAGGCGTTTGGGGCTGTCAGGGTGTGCAGAACACCTGCGGGTAAGTTGCTTTCGGACTGCCTCTATGATGCGGATAAATTCCGATGGGGACCGGAGAATTTCACCCATACGATATGGGCAATGGTGTCATATGCCAATATCCCCATTAAAAAATTTGTGGATTTGTACCCGAAGGGAATCTCTTTTCTTGAAAAAATCAAGGATACGTTCCGTACTCCGACAGGACGGAAGTACGGACCGCAATTTATTGATCTCGGACTTTGTATCGGCGATGATCTCTATCAATATATTCAAACCGAATTTTCCGAGTATTTATAGCTTCTTTTAAGCCATCGGAATTCCTTGCTGCCTGTGGGCCGCAATAATGGGGGTATTGAAAATCAGAGCGGAGCTTTCTTCTGACCGTTTAATATCGATTTGAATCGATTCTTTATCAATTTCAAAATATTTCGAAATCACTTCTACCAGATCCCTCTGAAGGTTGCCTAAGGTATCTGTTTTGATTTCCAGTTTATCTGTCAGCAATGCAAATTTAAGCCGTTGTTTGGCAATATCTTTACTGCCATCACCTTTATTCATTAATTTTTTCAGCAGTGTATTGAATTTCATTGGGGATCCTTAATTTTTTCGGCTGAATTTTGAACCAAGTTTTTTCCAGAAGGGTTTTTTAATCATAGGGTTTTCAATGGGCAGGTCCGGACGACCGTTAAGCCGCATGGCAATTCGCTGGAGAGCCTTTCCGGCTTTGGAATCTTCTCTCAGAATCAGCGGTGTTCCGGTATTGGTAGCGACAACGACCAGGTCATCCATTTCAATGAGTCCGATCAAGTCAATGGCAAGAACCTCCACAACATCTTCATGGCTCAGCATATCACCGTTTTCGACCATTTTGGGAATAATCCGGTTGACAATCAGTTTGGGAGTGATGGACTGAGCATACAGCAGGCCGATAATTCTATCCGCATCCCTGACAGCAGAAACCTCCGGTGTGCAGACCACGACTGCTTCATCAGCGGCCGCAATGGAATTTTTAAATCCCTGTTCAATGCCAGCCGGACAGTCTAAAAGGGTAACATCAAATTCTTTTCGGAGCTTGTTGGTCAGCCAGATCATGTTTTCCGGTTTGATGGCATTTTTATCATCACTCTGGGATGCGGGAATAAGATAAAGATTGTCGATTCGCCGGTCCTTGATGGCCGCTTGTTTGATTTTGCAGTTGCCTTTGATAATATCGACAATATTAAAGACAATTCGGTTTTCAAGACCCATGACCACATCCAGGTTCCTGAGACCGATATCCATGTCAACAATTGCGACTCGCTTTCCCTGCATTGCGAGTGCCGCCCCAAGAGAAGCGGTTATGGTCGTTTTACCGACGCCCCCTTTTCCTGAAGTTACCACTATGACTTTTCCGTCCACACTTCACCTCTTAGGCTCAAAAATTATTGTTTAATAAACTAACCAAAGATTTAATTATTACCGGACCTCCGGCCAGGCTAACCGCCTGAACGGATTCCCTTTTTTATAATCATCAACAATGATAGCGCTATTTTCGACTGATGCAAATTCCGTCCGGTCGGCTGGAGAATCGGCCATTCCGGCGGCAACAAATCCGCCGATCTGAATCTGGGTGGGTTTGAACTCCAGTGCCATAATAATGGCCTCTTCATTGTCCGGCTGGCCGGCCGATGCCTTTCCCTGAAGACATCCCAGAATAATGATATCCCCGCCGGCACTAACTTCGGCACCAGGGTTTAAATCACCTAAAATAATGAGATGCTTCTTTGCCTGAATCTTCTGGCCGGACCGAACACGCCCGGCAATCAATAAAGCATCGTTTCTATAATGGTGCCAGGCATTACCCATATCCTGCTGCCGGATTTTGTTTTTATTCACCGAGTGTTTCGGAGGAGTCGGTTTGGTGACATGACCCACCTGAAATTCGGCTTTTAAATAGCTGCCCAGCTCTTCAATTAAGCGGTCATTATTTTCCTGATCATCCGTGCCCGTATCAATAATAATCCTGGCATTAATCGCCAGGTGTTTGAGACGTTCAAAAGGCTTGATTAATTCTTTTTTTAATTGCTCAATTGGCAGGGACGGGTTCACGGCAACCCACAGACTGTCGCCAACGCCTTTTAATTTGACCGGTGGATCCTCATTATGATTCATTTTGTCGATTTAAGAAAATTTAAGGATTGATAAACTCGTAAAAAATCGGATTCTGATGGCAAAGAAAAAAGCTTCAAATTCGAGGCGCGTAAATCCTGAGTAATGATTAGTACTTAGTGTACTATGAAGAAGTGAAGGATGCAACGCAACAAAGAATTTGAATTTTTTACGAAGCCATCTTAAATGCCATACATTTAGTAGATACATATATTAAAAATACAACATATATGTCAAGCGAGAAAAAATTGGAAGGTCCAAAAAAAAATTCGAAGAGAAAAAAAAGGACTTTTGGGGAGATTAAAATTTTAAAAAAAGAGGAGAGATAAGCTGCTTTAAATGTTGGGCGGTTGATATTGGATGTTCATCTCTTTCAACTTTCTACCTTCAGCCTTCCATCTTAAACCTTCTACCTTCTCTACAATCGTCCATTTCTGATAATGGCGAAAAAAAGCCACAGACCCATGACAGTGGAAATTCCAATGCCGGTAAATCCCAAAAAGGAGATACCGAAAATAAACGGCGGGTTTTTTGCGGTGATGACAAGCGCAGAGCCGATAATCAAAGCTGCAATGATAATGGAAAAGGCAATCCGGTTGCCGATTTTGTTATTTGCGGATTGAATTGTTTCCA
>JAGGYV010000094.1 GCA_021162325.1 Desulfobacteraceae bacterium
AATTAACGCTTAAATTGAACAGAAAACTGTCTTGACATTGGGGTCCACTATAAAATCTGTCAAAATAAAATTTATGTAAAAAATGAACGTTACTATATAGAAAAAAACCCATATGAAAAACATAAAAATAATCCTGATCGCAATTATCGGGATATGGTTAATCGCCTGCAGTACAGTCCCAATCACCGGCCGACACCAGCTCAATCTGCTGCCTCAGGAAACAATGCTCTCCATGAGCCTTTCCGAATACGACCAGTTTTTAAAGGAGAATCAATTAAGCAACAATCAGGCTCAGATCCAGATGGTTAAACGGGTGGGATTAAAAATTCAAAAAGCTGTTGAACAATATTTTGCACAAAACAACATGAGTGATGAACTATCAAATTATGCATGGGAATTTAACCTGGTCGAAAGCAATGAAATTAATGCATGGTGCATGCCCGGTGGAAAAGTCGTCTTTTACTCCGGCATCCTGCCCCTGACAAAAGACGAAACCGGACTGGCGGTGGTCATGGGACATGAAATTGCCCATGCCGTTGCCCATCATGGGAATGAACGCATGAGCCAGGGATTGATCGCACAAATGGGCAACATCGCTTTATCAACAGCATTGGAAACTGAGCCGGAAACCACCCAGCAGCTCTGGTTGGCGGTTTACGGCCTGGGCGCACAATATGGATTGATGCTGCCTTACAGCCGGCTCCATGAAAATGAAGCAGACCGCATGGGATTGATGTTCATGTCCATGGCCGGGTATGATCCCAACGCTGCAGTTGGTTTCTGGCAACGAATGGCAGCCCAAAAAAAAGGCGCAGCACGGTCGGAATTTTTAAGCACCCATCCATCAGATAAAAAACGCATCCAAAACATTCGGGCACTGATCCCGGAAGCCATGGGGTACTATAAAAAACCTTAAATTTTGTATCTTTTTACCTGTGTTCAAACACGCCTTTCTTTAAAAAAACAACAACCTGGTTCAAAACTTCCGGATGCCGCATAATAAATGAATGACTGATCGGAACCACCAGAAAGTCAGACATTTCCTCAAGCTTCGCTCTTTCCACGGACACTTTGCCGTCATCATCCCCGGGAATCAGCCATGAATAAAAAGGATTCATTGTACTATTGCCGGTAATCACGCCGATTTCCCCTTTAATCGGTTTTAAAGAATTCGGAAGGCTCTCCACTTCTGTGCCGAGCACCTGACCTGCCGGGCCGTTAAGCCATTTATAAATAGTCAGAGTCCGGAATGAATCTGCCAGTTCACTCCCCCTGTTCGGGGGGCTGATCATGACAATCCGGCTGCCTCCCGGAAGCGAATAATCCTGAAGATACTGCCGGGTAATAATCCCGCCCAAAGAATGGGTGACAATATGTATCTTGTCTGCCCCGTTTTCCATGCACCGGTTCACCATTTTGTGCAAGTATTCATCCGCAATTTTTTCAACCGATTCACTGGTGGAGGGGTAACCCGTATTGATGACAATATAGTTGTTCTGGACAAGGTGTTTTTCCAGCTTTGACATGGATTTTTTTGTTCTGGCCAGACCATGCAAAAGAATGACATGTTCCCTGCCTTTTGACAGCGGTTGATCTGTATTATCCATATCTGAGGCATCACTATTAAAAGGGATTAACAGCAACCCGGCCAAAAGAAACCGAACCATTCCGAGCGGGATCGACCGGGATAAAAAAACAGCATGGCTATTGATAATCCATAGAATACAAAAATTGAACTGAAAAACTAATCCCTTATTACATTATAGCAGACAACCGGCTCCATTTTGTTCTTTACATACACCTCACCTCTGCTTTCAATATTAAATTCACCCGGATTTTCCAGAAATGTCTGCTCCCCGATAATAATCTCACCGCCAATTGCCATCTCCTCCAGCCGTGCAGCAACATTAACACTATCACCGATAACCGTATAATCCATCCTGTTTGATGACCCGATATTTCCGATAATCGCATTGCCGGTATTGATGCCGATACCGACTTCAAAAAGTTCCAGATTGGCATTCAGCCTTTTTTTCATCATTTCCTCGGTGGCTTCCTGCATCTCAATGGCCGTTCGAATGGCGTTTTCGGCAGCATTCCCCGATGCCTCTACGAGTCCGAAAACGGCGATCAGCTGATCCCCGACAAATTTATCCAGCAGACCATTATTTTTAAAAACAATATCAACCATTATACTAAAATATTGATTCAACAGCAAAACAACATTTTCAGCCGACATACATTCGGCAATTGTGGTAAATGAACGAATATCCGCGAAAAGAACCGTCACCTGTCGTCTTTCAGTATCAACCAGCCCGCCGCCTTTTAAATCAATCAATTTTTCAACCAGATTATTACCCACATACCGACTCAACCGATTTCTGAGTTCTTCTTCCTGTTTTGTTTTTTGATAAGATAAAGCCAGATCCCGGGAATAAACCATCAACTGGGTTGCCTGCTCCTGATTCTTGCGTTTCATCTTATCCATTCTGCCTATCAAAGAATTAAAATGATCCGCGATCTCGTTTAATTCCCGGTCCGCCTGAATCTGAATCGGCTCACTTTTCTCACCATTTTCAGCCAGCCGCGTTTCCCTGCTCAGATAAAATAGGTTGTCCGCAGATCTTCGAATCAGGGAATACCCGGTAACCGTTGAAATCAAAATAATGGGAAAATACAAAATAATCGTCTCAGAAATTGAAATCTTGTCGATGAGATACAAATAAAAAAATAAAAGGTAAGGAATGACTGCCATAAGCGCCAGGGCAGCCAGCATCTTACCGCCTATCGTATTGTAGTCACGACGATATGTTTGTTTCATGGTAGATTACCGAAAAAAGAACTATCCATTCTTTCAAATTCAAAAGGCTTGTGAAATTTTACAGCAACACCTGTTTTTTCCTGACCATTCGCCTCAAATTGATGAATACGGACAACAGAGGCCTCGGCTTTAATACAGGCGCGAACATCTTCCGTGCCGGCTAAAAAAATATCCAGTTTCAAAATCTGACCCGGATAATACCTTTCGGATAAACATGAAATAAACATGGCGCCCCCACCGGACACATCATGGAGTTCACTTCTTTCACTGTCATGATGCGCATCTCCATCAAGAACAGAGACAATAACTTCAAATTCAATGGGGAAACGATTAAAGGATCTTTTATACGATTTCAGATCTGGCGTGGCTTCATGTTCTTGACCGGAAGACCGATTAAAAAATTCAAGAAAGCGCTTAAAGGTAAGATCCATCTAGCTGATACAAACCCTTCGGACTTCAACCATATCAGAAAGTCCATCAAAAACCTTCAGAATTCCATCCTGCATCAAGGTTGTCATGCCTTGTTCGCTGGCTTTAACAAACAACTCTTCCGCACTGGCCTGTTTTTTAATCATTCGCTTAATCTCCGCCGTCCCTTCCATAAGTTCATGAATGCCCAGGCGGCCCTTATAACCGGTACCATTACACTGGTCACATCCGACCGGCGCATACAACTTCAGTTCTGAGGAGAATCTTATCCCGGTCTTTTTAAAATCATCCTCACCGTAATTATTTACAATATCATCAAATTCTTCCTGATTTGGAGAATACGCTTTTCGACAATTCTTACATAATCGGCGCAGCAAACGTTGGGCCAGTACTGCGAGAAATGCATCGGAAAAATTTAACGGATTCAGCCCCATATCCAAAAGACGGGTGACGGTTTCAGGGGCACTGTTGGTATGAAGTGTTGATAAAACCAAATGGCCGGTCAAAGAGGCTTCCACGCCGATAGAGGCCGTTTCATAATCACGCATTTCACCAACCATAATGATGTCCGGGTCCGCCCTTAAAAAAGCGCGCATAATTCGTGCAAAATCCAGACCGATCTTATTCTTAATCTCAACCTGGCGCAACCCGAGCTGAGAAATTTCAACCGGATCTTCAGCGGTCCAGATTTTACGTTCCGGCGTGTTAATATGGTGTAATGCTGAATGAAGAGTTGTTGTTTTACCGGATCCGGTGGGACCGACAACAAGTACCAGACCATAGGGCTTGGCAATCGCTTTTAATAAAACATCCATATTCCTTTCAGTAAGGGTCAAATCCTCCAGCTTCATCGCGCCGCTGGTTGCCAAAATTCTCATGACAACGTCTTCCTGGCTGTCGGCCGTGGGCAAAGTAGCAACCCGCAATTCAAAGGGCGGAATCCCTTTTCGTTTAAACTTAATTTTTCCATCCTGGGGAAGACGTTTTTCAGCGATATCAAGGTTTGCCATAATTTTAATTCTGGACAGAATCGCTGTTGCAAAAGAATTCGGAACCTCGAGAAAATCCTGGCAGACTCCGTCAATTCTGAAACGAATTTTTGTCCTTTTTGAAATCGTCGACGGTTCTATGTGTATATCGGACGCATCTTTCCGATATGCCGTGATCAATACCTGATCCACCAGCTGTACAACTTTTCCGGAGGCTTCGTTAGACATTTCATCGCTATCATCGTCCTCCTCATCGACCTCTTCAAATGCGATATCCGGCATTTGATCAAATTCATCTACCGAAGCGCCACTGCTTACTTCTGTTTTATGGCTCTTTCCCTGGGTAAAAAAATGATTTATAATTTCTACAATATCCTCTTTAATACCAACGGAAAATGTAAATTTATTCGTATTAAAAAGCGCTTTGGCATGATCCAGCTTGCTAAGATCCTTTGGGTCATCGATCAGAAGCTCAATATGATCGATTTCCCAATGCAGCGGCACCCAGACATCCTGGATTAAAAAAGGTTTTTTTAAATTGCTGATTAGCTCATGGGGCACTTCCATTTTGGAATCAAACATTTTGAACGGACAATTATAATAGGCTGAAAGCGACTTTCCAATATCCTCTTTGGAGGTCCTAAACTGATCCATCAAAACCGCTTCAACACTTTTTTTTGTTTTTTTGGACAGGGCCAATGCTTTTTGCAGTTGATCCGTATCCACGATTTTGTTTCGTAACAGGTAATCATATCGGGAATCGAATCGTTTATCCGGCTGAGCAGATTCAATTTTTTCTTTAATTTTAGGATAAATCGGATCAATTCTTTGCACCACCTCATAACACTTGATGGCTTGTTCCTTATAGTGCCGTTTATCCAGTTCAATCCCCAGCATAAAATTAATTGCGGCCCGGGTCTTATTCTCAATATTATTTTCTTTAATAATCTGATCGATTTCATTAACAACATCGGCCGGGCTGTTAACGGCCAGGCTGCATTCCAAAAAATCCCCCAGAAAATCATCGATTAAATAATCTGTCAAAAATAATTTTTTATACTCTGAAATTGCTTCCTTGTACAAACCAAGCTCTTTAAAGGCGGTCGCACTGTCACAAATTTCGGGTCCGGTTTCTCCGATTGAAAGACCGGTTTTTATATGAGAAACATCTTCGGTTGACAGGTTATACGGGGATTGCTGGTCGTTGTCTTCAATTTCCTTACCGAGATCATCCACTTTGAATTTAATTTTCTGAAGGACTTCTTCTTCCAGGTCGGCGGTCCCGGATAAGATATCTTTATATAATTCCAGAGCTTCATCATAAAGCCCATGTTTCTCATAGGCTTCTGCAGATTTTATTTTGGCTTGATAATCTTCCGTTGTCGTTTGAACGCTTTCCATGCTCGTGGCTCCCGGCCAGTCTTTTTGTTTTTATGCCAGCTGAATCTTTTAATTAAGTAAATATAATATTTTTAAAATAATTTTTTCCTCAGGAGCTTACCGATTTTTTTACTGGCCGATTGAATTTTTGGAAGCTGTGGAAGCAAAATTTCACAATTAAGGCGCACCAAAGAGATCGATGCGTTATCGCCGATAAACACTATCAAAAATCCGATCTCACTTTTTTTTATGTAAAACCGTGCGCTGTCATAAACCAATTCTGCATCTTTAACACTGCCCATCTCAATGGCAAAAGATTCCCAATTAATTTGAGAAAGTTTTTCCTCCTTACTTTTGAATTCAGGAAAAAATCTGCTCAGCAAAACGCCGCCTTCATTCGTAACAACCATCAGGCCGTGGACGCCGGTTATTCCCATTACATCTTTAAATATATCTTTCATTGCTTTATCCGAGCTACTTTTTTATATTAATCATATCATGTAATAAATTAATTTAAATTTTTTCTACCCCAGAACATCAATCATTCGATCCCAGGGGGCGTCCGGCGAAATTGATATCACTATCGTTTCTTCCCCAGGGACAATAACAAACTGATCATTCGCCTCCCGATTAACATATAAAGCATTTAACCGACCATAATTAAGGGCATTCCCAATATTTGAAGCCTGATCTATCAATGCATCCCAACTCTGATCATGCGTTATATCCAAAATCCCATCTCTGCCGCCAATCGTTTTTTTAATTTTCATACGAATGGTATCAATCGGAGACAGCTTTGATGATTCAGCTTCTTTTTTTACCGGACGAACCTTTGTTATGGTTGCCGGCTTCCGGGTCGGAATTTCGCGAACAGCAGGTTCCGGTTTTACAACTGCCGGATCCCCAGCTTCTTCTGCGAGCGGTGCATCCAGAAGGATTTCACCCCCATCTGCCGCGTCTTCTTCCATTTCCATTTGTTCCGCCAGCTCGTCTTTCACACGCATGGCATCCAATAAAATGGCCTGAAGATCTCCTTGGATAATCTTTTCCTGAAATACGCAGTCCTGCTCAATGGACAATGAAACATTGGACCAGGATAAAATTTCATAGGCGGCATCTTTTCCCTGCCTATCACAAACACGCGCATTCATCAGTTCTCCATTCCTAAAAAAAAGAACCCCGCCCCGGTCTTCTTTTTTATCGACAACCCGTAACGTGCTTGTCTGCTGTTCCATTTCAATAAGTTGCAGAAATGTTTCCAGAGTTACATTATGAAGACTTCCGCCTTCCGCTTTTTTGTTTAACGTTTTTGTTATTTCACCAAACAATTCAATAGCGGTAAACGGTTTTCTTAAGTAACCGGCAGCGCCACTTTTAATAACCACATCTTTAGTCTTCGGTTTATCATAGGATGTCATTATATACACCGGAATATCCGGAAATTTCTTTAAAATACTCGACAACAGCTCAAAACCGTCCATTCCCGGCATTCTTAAATCAGAAACAATAAATGAAACATATGTCTTTTTAAGTATCTCTAAAGCGGCGTTTCCAGCATCGGCTGTTAATACATTAAATGACTCTGAAAATCCTTCTAAATCTTTCTGGATCAAGCGTAAAAATGCCGGGTCGTCATCAACAATTAAAACATTGGGTCTCATTTTCTATTCCTTTACCCTGCAAAAGATGACATAAGGAATCATCCGAACACGCATAGGGTTATATAATGCTATATTTCTATATTAAAATCAAAAATTTCATCCATATATTTTTTTTTCCATGTTGCCAGATACTTTCTAAAAACCGCTGTCATGCCAAGTTCTGACATCATATCTTTAACACACTCAGTAATCGAGGCGACAAGCTCTTTTTGACTAGCCCTTCCGCTGAATGTTACCTTGCCGTTTGAATATCGAAATTCAGCGGCAAATGGATCGAGAAAGTCATATTGATCCACTTTTTTAACAAACTGTTTGTTCAGCAGGGTTTCAAAATCATGCTTGATTCGCTTGTTTGACCGGATTACTTTTTCCAATAGCACCAAAAGATCCTGTAACATACGCAAAACATGCTGCGGGTCTTTTTCCGGCCGGACTTTGGACTTTGGCGGGACCGGCTTAGAAGGTTTTAAAACCGGATTGGCGACTTTAAGAACAGAAGGTTTTGACAATGTGGTAATCTTTGACAATTGAATTTTTTTAACATTAAAAATACCACCAAATTCCCGGGATCTTTTTATTAAATCATCCCGATATTCAACCGATCGATCCAGCGCATCAACGCCCTGGGCAGACGCACCGCCAATGACTTCACCATTATAAATAAACAACAGACCGCCACCGGCGTCCTGATTGAATTTCACATCAATGTAGCCGGTAACTTTTTCATTTTCCATCTTTGTAATCAGGCCTTCAATATCTGTGAATTCTGAACTCAAATCACTGTATAATGGTTCCGCATTTGAAAGGTTTGCCCAGTAATAAACCCTTTCCGGCAAAATATAATACACCGTTACCGAATAATTATTTTTTGAAGCTGTCTCATTAATTTTTCTTAATGCAGCCCCGCCTTTGAACTCTGCTTTCTTATCTTTATAGTAACAATTAAGCAGGTTGTCCTCATCAAAAAAAACAACCCCTTCAGATATTGGAGATTTAAAATATACCCCACCGGTACCCAGGGCACCCTGGTAATGTTCTATCAATTTATCAATTTTAAGGTAATAACTGTTTAAATCTGAAACAGCAGGTTTCTCCCTCGGTATTATAA
>JAGGYV010000301.1 GCA_021162325.1 Desulfobacteraceae bacterium
GGAGCCATTTTTGCCCATCCCCCGGGTAATCAAGCAAAGTGAAAGGTATGCCCTCAAAGAGGACTTTCCCCAAAGTATCGGCCGGCTTCATGCGTTTTACGGAAACGTTGGCGTCATGCTAAAAGCATATAGTTATATTCTGAGTATGGGGCCGGAACATCTTAAAAAAGCCAGCCAGCTGGCGGTTTTAAATGCGAATTACATTAAAGAAAAGCTTAAAAATACGTTTCATTTGGCGTATGACAGGCCCTGTATGCATGAGTGTGTGTTCTCAGACAAAATCCAGCAGGAAAATAAAATATCCACACTGGATGTTGCCAAACGTTTAATGGATTATGGTTTTCATCCACCGACGATTTATTTTCCTTTAGTTGTTAACGGGGCGATGATGGTGGAACCCACGGAAACAGAATGCAAGGAAGATATTGATCGGTTTATTGAAGCCATGAAATCCGTTGCCAAAGAAGCTGAACAAAATCCGGAATTGCTTAGAAATGCACCGGATACACCTAAATTAAATCGCCTGGATGAAACGTCAGCAGCGAGGAAGCCATGTTTAACAGGCTAGTCAAATAATCGAATAATAGGATTATAGGGTTATTCACTTCGCTCAAGTTTAATGAATTAAGGCGTCAAAATCACGGGATTATTTTCCTGGATACCCGCCTTCGCGGGTATGACGACCGTTGATTCTTTAATGATGAATAAAGGTTATGTCATTCCCGCGAAGGCGGGAATCCAGTGCCATATATTCGAAATAATAATTTTTAAAATCAAATTGAGTAAACCGGATAAGCAGATAAGATTAAAATGACACGGAAAATATCTAAAAATTCTTTTTTAAGTATAGCGTTGCCTGTGACGGGATATACTGACGCCCAAGCTCTGCAGCAAAAACTGGTTGCTGCACGGCAACGAAAAATAATTGATACGGATGTGGTTTTGTGGATGGAACATTCTCCTGTATTTACATACGGGAGGCATGGCGGGATTGACAATTTACAAATGGATCCGTCTTTACTGGAAAAAAGAGGCATTTGTGTCGAACAGTCTGAAAGAGGCGGGAACATTACCTATCACGGGCCTGGACAGCTTGTTGTTTACCCGATCATTGATCTGGAAGAAGCTCGGTTAGGTATCCCGGAATATGTACAAATGCTCGAAGAAGTAATGATATTAACGGCAAGAGATTTTAATGTTAAAATTCATCGTCAACAGGGCAAGCCCGGTGTTTGGGCAGGCAACCGAAAAGTCGGGAGTATCGGTATCGCTATTCAAAAAGGGATTTCTTATCATGGAATGGCACTCAATGTTAATCTTGACCTGACGCCGTTTGAATGGATTCATCCCTGCGGTTTTACAGACATCACCATGTCATCCCTTGAAAATGAAATGTCCATTAAAAAAGATCAAGCAAATAGAAAAGAACGGTCTGGGCAGGTTGAATTTAAAATAGTAAGAAAAAGGGCGCAGTTCCATATGGCTTCAATCTTTGAGAAAAGTCTTGTAATGATCGACAATGCGGATATCTCTTCGATCCTTAAAAAGAAAAGCACTGTTGCTGCTTGAGATCCTCTGCCAATACGATGTGAGAGGAAAGGCCCTGACGGGGCATTACATATCAGCCCGGGGCAACGTCCCGGGAACAGATAGAAAATAGATTCAGCCCTGAAAGGGCGTAACAAAATGTTAATGAAATGAATTAATAGGGCTTGGCAAAACCATGTCACGCCCTTTCAGGGCTGAAATCAATATAACCAAAGACCCAGGGCGTTGCCTCGGGCTGAAATGTGCGGCCCCTACAGGGCAAAATACTTTCTGGTATTTCGTATTTTGAAAAATGTGTCAGTTCAGAGTTGACGAGATACTATGGTGTTGAGTAGAATTTTTATAAAACTTAACTGAAGTGGATAACCAAATAATGTTATTTAAAAGATTGGTTGGATACAAATGGAAAATATAGCACAGAACATCACGGTCAGAAAACCTAAATGGTTAAAGCGCCGCCTTCCTTCAGGGCCTGATTATGAGAAGGTATGCCGGATGATTGCCTCAAAAAATCTGCATACGGTATGCCAGGAAGCCAAATGTCCCAACGTATGGGAGTGCTTTTCAAAGCACACGGCAACATTTATGATTTTAGGAGATCGGTGCACAAGAAATTGTAAATTTTGTGGGGTACAGAATGGCCCGATTGGCTTGCCGGACCCCGAAGAACCTGCCCGTGTGGCTTCAGGCGTAAAAGAGCTGGGTTTGAAATATGTGACCATAACATCTGTAACCCGGGATGACCTTGAAGATGGTGGCGCCAAATTTTTTGTAGAAACAATTAATGAGATACGCAAAGCCAGTCCCGAAACACGGGTTGAAGTGCTGATCCCGGATTTTCAGGGAAATAAAGAAGCGCTTGAAAAAGTTGTTACAGCAAGGCCTGATGTGTTAAATCATAACATAGAGACGGTCCCCCGACTCTATGAAAAAGCACGCCCGCAGGCGGATTATAGAAGATCGCTTCAGGTTTTATTTTTGGCAAAAAAGATTGATGATCGCATTGTTACAAAATCCGGCTTAATGCTTGGTCTGGGAGAATCAGATGAAGAATTACTTCACACCATGAAAGATTTATTAAAGGCCGGATGCCGTATTCTAACGTTGGGACAGTATTTGCAGCCAGGCAAAGATCAGTTGCCGGTAAAACGTTTTGTGGAACCGGAAGAATTTGATAATTGGCGTAAGATTGGGTTAGAAATGGGGTTTGAGCAAGTCGCCAGCGGGCCGTTTGTGAGGAGTTCGTATAATGCCGGTGAAACATTTGATTCATTGATGGCTTCGTAAAAAGTTTTTCATGGTGACGAATTACCACTATATCAAAAAATAAACTTTTTCATCATTTCAATAGTTTATGGATATGTTTATTTGAGAGCCCAACTTCTATTTTAGCTTTGGGTTGCGCTGCATCCCTCATCAATTCAACGTACAAAAAGTACGCTTCATTCTTCGGGCTTTGTGACGCTTTGCCAATTTTATAAGAATGGTGAACTTTTTTCTTTACTATCGGAAATTGGCTTATATGGTTATCCATTTCGCTAAAGTTGAATGAAGTGAGCCGTCAAAATCAAGGGACTTTTTTCCTGGATACCCGCCTTCGCGGGTATGACGAACGTCGATTCTTTTATGATGAATAAAGGTTATGTCATTCCCGCGAAGGCGGGAATCCAGTGCAATGTATTAAAAATAATTACTTTTAAGCTCAACTTGAGTAAACCGGATAAGCAGATTGGCTTATTGCAGGAACAATATATATCTGAAAGGAAAAAAATGAAAAAATTTATGATACTCAATTTGGTGGGAAAAGACCAGCCGGGGATTGTGGATGAAGTTTCTAAAATTCTTTTTGAGCATGAAGCAAACATAGAAGACAGCCGGATGGCCGCCTTAGGGGGCTGTTTTTCAATCATGGCACTGTTTTCATGTAATGAAAACAGCGTTGAAGATGTCGGCAAGGATCTGGAAAATTTAAAAAATAAGGGATTTAATATTTCTCTGCATGACGCCCATGATCCGTCCATGCAGCCCGAAAAAAAGGTAACATTGCTTACTATCGAAGTGCAGGCCATGGACCATCCGGGCATTGTTCAGGAAGTTGTTCATTTGCTTCATCAGTTTAATTTAAATATTCAGTCTTTAGATACGCAAACAACCCATGCACCGCACTCCGGTGATCCGCTTTTTCATCTTTCCCTAACGGCCGAAGTCCAGGATGAAGCGATAGTCGCAGATGTAAAAGCTGAAGTGGAAAAATCAGCTAAAAAAATGGATCTGGATCTGCAATTTATAAATGATTGATTGAAGATGTATGGTTAAGGTTTGATGTCATAC
>JAGGYV010000262.1 GCA_021162325.1 Desulfobacteraceae bacterium
ACCGTATCAAAGGCATCCGCCACATAGACCCGCTTGCCGTCTCTACTTATTGCCGGTGTCGAAGCCGTACCGCCGGGCACTTTTGACACCACTTGAATTTCGATCCGATAACCGTCGTCGTCCCGAACCAGATCCAGGCCATACAGTGCCGCAAAATCAGACCAACCATCCGCTTTGCCATCTTCTCCATCGGGCAGGGTTGCCGCAATCCATATTCGGCCGGTATTGCTGTCAATGGAAAAGAAATTGGTCACCTTCTGTAATTCCCCGGCTGCTATATGAAGCACGCTGCTAAGCGGATCAAAATCCTTTCCCACATTTCCGACCATCTGGGCAATATCTCTATTCGCCTTTTCAGCGATTTTCTTAGGCAACGAAAAATTGGTCACCGGCGTTCTGCCCCCGGGTATCATAAATGGCTCTTTTAGCAACGGTTTACCAGTCTTCCTATCTAAGACGTAGACATACCCGTCTCCCAGCGAAGCCACCAGTGAATCGGACTGGATGTGATAATTTATTCCAAAACAGTGCTTTTCCCCGGAAAGCGACTTTAAATCCAACTTTGGCAATCCTGTAGGAACATCCCATAGAACTGTTCCGTCTGTTTTGACAGCCACCGCCCTGTCATAAGTGCCTACATATATGAACTCCTCATTGGTCTCGGGATCTTGAAGTGTTAGAGGCGTACCGGCACCTGCACTAAAACCTTCCAGAACCCATCGTCGCTTGCCTTTATCCGGTTCGAGGGAAATCATGATAACCTCTTCCGGTGGAAAAACCGGGCAGAAATAAATATTTCCCTCCTTGTCGAACACAGGACCTTCGGGAACAAAAAAGTTTTTCTCAGCCGTCCAGTCAACAGCAATGGCCGGCGCTATCACTGTGGCTATTTCGTCGGAACCGTGTAAATCCGTATGCATTGCTCTGGCATAGGTCACTTGACGTGCACAGATACTCTTGTTGCTGGAAATTTTTCGTGGTCCCTTGGGTTTCCAGGTTGTCTTTTCCGGCAGCGGATACGTCTTGACGATGGATTCGGTTGCAAATAAGCGGATGAGTAAAATTTTCCCTTTCTTCGTTGTTCCCAGATAGCTCAACGGAATTAAAACGATGAGCAAAATCGGAACTATCCACCACTTCATTTTCTTCATGCGGAGGAGCCCTCTCCTTACTAGTGGATGAACGAAAACCCACCGGAAATAATTTGTTGGTTTCGCCCTTTAGATTCTATTAGCAAAACAGTTGATTATCGTAGGCTGGGTAGAGCGTAGCGAAACCCGGCATGTCAAAGCGGGCTCTACCCAACCTACAAAAAACCGCAGTATATTTCATCCACCCTTACATAATACCATAGGAAATCAAACGCTTCGTAATTCTTCCTTTTTGAGCAGCCAGAATGCCATAGCAGGAAGAACAATCACTGCACCGATCATATTCATGAGGAACAGAAAGGTCAGCAAAATGCCCATATCCGCCTGAAACTGAAGCGGCGAAAAAATCCAGGTGCCCACGGCGATGGCCAGTGTGATCCCGGTCAGCATAACCGCGTTGCCGGTAATATTCAGCGTCTGCTCATAGGCTTCCCTGAGCGGTATGCCCTCTTGGATGAGACTGCGAAGTTGACCATAGATATAAATACTGTAATCCACACCGACCCCGACACCCAGCGCCACCACCGGCAATGTGTTCACTTTTAAACCAATATCTAAAAAGTTCATCAGCGCATACGCCAGAAGCGACACAAGCCCCAACGGCAACAAAATAATCAATACTGCCCGGATTGAACGAAAGGCGATCAGGCAAAAAAGGATGACCGCACCGAACACGCAAAAAAGTATCGGGAACTGACGGGCATCCACTTCTTCATTGGTTGCCGCCATAATGCCCACATTACCGGTTGCCAGTCTGAACGTTACCTTGTCCGACGGATTTTCAGCGATGTATCTTTTTACCGCAGACGTGATGCGGTTGATGGTTTCAGCCTTATGGTCACTTGTAAACATTTTCACCGGCATGACACTGCAATCTTTATTCACTAAGCCGGAACTCATCCGAACCGCTGCGGTGGCTGTCATCATTCCATCGCGATCTCTGGGCATTTCCTTCCATTTAGGATTCCCTTCATGCCATCGCGAGTTCATTCTTTTGGCAATATAAGGCATCGTAACCACAGACACCACGCCTTCCACATTTTGCATGTGCCAGGCAAACTCGTCAATATCGCTCATTGCATCATAGTCAATGCATCCGAATGCCACGGTCTCAACAATCACGGAGATGGAATCGACACCGATTGAAAATCGATCCGTGATTGCTGCCGTATCCAGATTATAACGCGAATCCGGGCGAAACTCGGGGACTCCCTGGTGAATGTCGCCGATTTTTACCCCGGCTCCTTTCCAGGCGCCGAAAATCGTCAGGCACGCCACCACTATAACAATAGCGGCTGCCGTCTTTCGCTCGGCACAGTGCGACAGAAAGCGCCAGACAGGTGCGAGATGTTCAGCACGGCGATGAAGCTTGCGCTGATATTTCTCACTGGTCGGCGGAAAGGAAATGAGCACCGGCAGCAACATGCCGTTAACAACAATGATGACGGCCACACCAATACTGGCGGTCAGTGCGACCTCCTGGATAATTCGAACTGGTATTAAATAAATCGTAAGGAAACCAATGGTATCGGTAATCAGGGCGGTCACGCTGGGCACCAGCAGGCGGCGGAAACCGGCACGGGCCGCTTCAAGCGGGGTGGCACCGTTGTAAAGTTCAGATCCTGTGGCACCAACCATCTGAACGGAATGGCTCACGGCAATGGCAAAAATAAGAAACGGCACCAGGATACCCATGGGGTCAATACCAAACCCCAGGATTGGCAAAAGACCTAACTGCCAGATCACAGCCGTTGTCGCCGAGCATAATACGGCGGCCGTCCGCCAGAACGACATACTATATAAATAAACCATCAGGCCGGTAATCAAAAATGCGATTCCGAAAAAAATGACCACGCGCTTGGCACCTTGTGCCATGTCACCGATGACTTTGGCAAACCCGATGATATGAACGTCAATGTTCTCAGTCTGAAATTTTGTTCTGACCTTTTCTTCCAGATCCTTAGAGACCTTCAGATAGTTGAGCTTCTTGCCGGTGTTTGGGTCCATGTCAAGCAGACCGGCGCTGATAATCGCTCCGGAAAAATCATTCGCCACCAGGCGGCCCACAATACCGGATTTGAGTACGTTCTTCCGCACCTGCGCAAGCCCTTCCGGAGTGGGCTGAAAATCAGCGGGAATCACGTTACCCGCATCGACCCCATCCTCGGTGACCTCGACATAACGAACATTGGCTGTAAAAAGAGATTTTACCTTACTCCTTTCCACGCCCGGCAGAAAGAATACCTCGTCAGTGGCGCCTTTTAAGGCGGAAAAGAACTCCGGCGTAAAGATATCACCGTCTTTTGCCACCAGGGCAATGATGATCCGGTTCCCGCCGCCAAAGGTCCCCTTATGGTCGAGATACGTTTTCATGTATTCGTGTTCCAGAGGGAGGAGCTTTGCAAAGCCGGCGTCAATATAGAGCTTTGATGATGAAAACCCCAAAAATATAGTAATGGCTGCAAAAAGAACCAGAATCAGGCTGCGGCGCCAGAAGATAATTTTTTCTAAAAATGAAATCATGAGATGAATTCTCCCATTTCCTGTTCCTGAAATAAACGTTGACGTTAACACTCACGTAAAAAATAAGATTACGACGGCAAAGAAAAAAGCTTCACCAAATCTTATAATTGGCAAGGCGCGCAATTTCTGAGTGATGATTCGTACTAAGCGTACCATGAAGAAGCGAAGAATGCAGCGCAACAAAGAATTTGGACTTTTTACAAAGCCGTCGAGGTTTTAATGGTTGACGGTAAGTCCATCAATCTCCAGCTTCTTCACCCCGAATTGGCCGACCAGAAGCACGGTCTTGCCATCAGGTGTAACGGCCGTAATAATATCTTTTCGACTGGGATGCATATAATATGTAAAAGTATTTCCGCCATCCTGGCTGACCAGCACCGTGCCTGCCAGACCGGTGATGATAATCCTGCCGTCTGCAAGGCGGACACCGCCCATGAGGGTGGAACCGGTTCCGGTATTAATCTCCTGCCAGGTATCGCCGCCGTCGTCAGTTCGGTACATATGACCGCGCAATCCCAAAAAAAGCAACGAATCGCCGTCAAGCGGAAGGATACCCCAAAAAGACCCATTATATGGTGAAGCCAGCGAAACCCAGGATTGCCCGCCGTCATCCGAACGATAGATCGTGCCCATTTCAGCCGCAATATAAATCCGGCCTGTGGCACTTTGGGCGATCTGGTTTAAACAGACTTCATCAATAATCGCTTCTTCTGTGTCTTCAAAACCTGCAGCTTCTTCTTCATCAAAGCCAAACGCACCCATCAATGCGGATTCCTCATCAGAAATCCCTTTCTCTTCAGCAAAGGACTGAGTAACATTCAGTGTCTCGGACCGCCAGGTATCACCGCCATCTTCAGTCATAAGTAACAAATTATAGGCGCCAATGGCAAAGCCGATATTCGCATCTTTAAACCATATATCCAGCAAGGGGCGTTCATCGTCTGTTTTGGCATGAACAATCTGCCAGGTTTTTCCGCCATCTTTTGTACGTAAAATCTCCTGGTAATAACTGACGGCGAATCCTGTGTTCCTGTCTTGAAAATAAACGCCTGTAAGTGTCGTGCGGGTGGGAACGTCGGCTTGTTCCCATATAGTGCCGCCATCACCGGATATCAGAACATGCCCCCGCTCTCCCACGACGACCACATCACCATTGACAGTGACACCATCAAGGAGCAAAGACCGAATTGCCAGAGGTGCTTTCACCGAATAGTCCGGCTGGGCAAAAACGGATACCGGCATCATTACGGCAAACAACAATGCAATAAGAATCAGCATCTGTAACCGTAAATATTTCACATTACAGCCACCCGTCTGTTTTAGTCTATTAAACGCCATGATATGCTCCTTAATAATTTTCCCAAATACCGGGAGTTTCCCGGGAGGGCATAAAGCCCTCCCCTACATAGGATTTAAGGCATTTTCCGTAGGGGCGGGGTTTATCCCCGCCCGTTAAATGTTTAATTGAATCCGTTATCGTATTTGGTCTCGTTCCCACGGTCCCCCGTGGGAATGCGGATCGATATGGGTTCCCACGGAGGACCGTGGGAACCAGAAAAACTTTAGTCACTTTAGATCACTTTAGTCACTTCATACTTTTTAAACTTTGAAAAAGCCGTAAAGATTGATTTACCTTATCCCTTTTCGCCTTAACGCTGCCGGAGTGAAGAGTCTGGGAGACATTGGTTCATTGAAAATATATTCTTTTTCTTCATTGTGGATAGACATCACGTTATAACGTCCGGACTGAAAATCGTAGGTCAGCTCGCACGTGGGCATAATTGTCGGCACATCGTAATAATTGATCACAGGGGCTTCCTGTAATTTCCAGAGCTGATCCCTGTTATCATAACAATCCACGGCTAAAATCTGCCAGGAATCATCATCAATATAGAATGTTCGCCGTTTGTAAACATGTCGGATTCCTTGTTTTAAGACTGCATCAACCACCCATACCCTGTGCAGTTCGTAACGCGCCAGCTCCGGGTTGATATGACGTTTCTGCAAAATATCCTTGTATTTAAGATCACCGCTATGCAGCTTGTAGGAATTGTAAGGAACAAGCATTTCTTTCTTGCCCACCAGATTCCACTCATAGCGCTCGGGACTGCCATTGTATATATCAATCTGGTCGGTCACGATGATCCCGTCCGACCCCCTGTTTGGATTGTCAAAGCCGATCTCGGGTGCCCGAAGGACACGACGCTGGCCCGGTTTATACGACCATGCTTTGCGTGCTTCTTTTGCCTGGTCCAGGGTCTCGTGAATAACTGTGGCATTGCCGGCATTACGGGGCGGGCCCAGCGTATCTACCCACCGGACAAAAATAAGATTGTTAAGTTTCTCCTCGGTGGCACCTTTACGGTGATAAAGATACAGCATCTTGTCGGTAACCAATCCCTTTTCATATGATCCGCCTCGGGTCACCGGAAATTTTGCGTATGTACGCTCCAGGCTGTCGCCCTTATATTTGAGCAGACTGTTCCAGATAACCTCCAGCCCGTTTTTGGGAATCGGAAACGGAATACCAATAACCGATCCTTTTACCCCATTGCCGCCTTCCACCAGCTCGGCAGTTGAAGCATTTTTTATAGTGGCATCGTAAATACGCTGGGGCACAGACGCACTGCGGTGGGTTGGATAGACATTCATATGGTAATCAGGCATTGCCTTCAGCAAAACCTTGTGTCCCTCTGTGAGTTTATCGTCATATTGGCCCATATTGGCGGCATCGATGCTGTATAGCACCTTATCGTCGCTAAACGGGTCCGGATAGTGCATCCCCGTCTTATAACCGGCGGGCGGTGTGGTGATGCCGCCTTCCCAAGCCGGAATAGTACCGTCAGCATTGCCTGCTTTTTCAGCACCGAGGGGAGTGAGGTCCTTGCCCAGACGGGCAATTTCTTCCGGACTTAATTTGGCCCAGGTATTTGGAACAGCAAGACCAATCGCAAAAAAACAAACAATTGTAATTAATATTATTTTTCGCATAATATTTTTCTCCTATAATTATTTTAGAAAGAATACTTAAGACTGCAACCGATAAAATCGCGGTCGTTTTTCTTATTGTCTTTGCCTGCACCAAAGAAAGTGGCGTAGCTCACGTCAACACTCCAGCTTTGATATGTGCTCTTTAACCCAAGCGTTACTGCCTTACGATGCTCAAGAAAGGTACGGCCCGGGCCGGGAGAAGTTCCTTGTACATCATGATTCCATCCGATCCGGGGAAATAAATTAACCGCGCCGATGGCGCTGAGATAGTTAAAAATAAGCCTGGATCTGTAACCCCAGGAACCGTTGTGATATACGATGCCGCCCGGTGATTCAAGAAGCGCATCATTCGGAAGATCATGTACATGGGTATACCCGACTTCTGTTATAAACGCGCCGCCGTCTGCACCGATAATGGGACTAAAAATTTTCGTGAAAGTGACCTGAGCCTGGCTCACGTCGAAAAGCCGGTAACCCTCAATATCCGTATTATACTGTTGAAAATAATTGCCGGCAAGATTACCTTTCGCCTGTTCTTCATTCATTGCACCAACCGCTGCGGCAATCAACTGCTTATCGTCAATCTGGTACGGCACATCCAGCCGGTGAGAAACTTCTCCCCGCATTGCCCACCCCAAGGCCTCGGTACTGAAGCTCACGCCAAAAAGCTGGATATCTTCCGGGTACTCAGTGTAATACTTTGCGGTTTTAAGATACTTGTTAAGTTTAGCGGGCTTTGTACCGGTGGTTGCACTCAAAACCGGTAAGCGACTATGGTAGTTAAGATAATAAAATCCAAATTCCGTGTCATTTAATGCAGGCACAAACGTTTTAACAGAAAGACCCCACTGACCCTGGTCGTCTGCTTCGCGCGTTTTTGACCTGGGAATTGCCATAAAGGTATCATCCACTGAGGCATCTCCCATGTCTTCAAATGTATCAAGCACTGCCTTGAACCCGTCAGGCGTGGCGTAATCCTGGGAGGAGAAGTAAGTACCGCTCGCATCCGCTTCCGTTTCCCCCCAATCATAAAGATAGAGAGCCTCAATACTTGTATCTAAGGTGGGAGAGACAGACAAATAAACCATGCCTTCGGGAATCAGCGCTTCCCTGATTTCAGCACCGGGTACACGAATCGCACCGGCATCAATCGGGTTAATCGCGTTGATGCTGTTTCCAATAAAAGTTGATTCTCCCCAGTTGACCACCTGATCGCCGACCTTTAACATAACAGGCACTTCACCAAAATCATGAGCCCCCCACACGTAAGCGTCCAGGAGTTCAATATCCGTTCCGGCCTGTTCTTCGCCTTTATTGCCCAGTTGTACGTATTTCCGATCGTGCTCCATTATTTCATAATCATAAAAGGCTGTTCCACGGGTAAACAATCCGAAATTATCGGTTCGAATTTCAAGATCACTGGTAATTTTAAACGCATTACTGATCATGCCCTGATCAAAATTAAGATTTCCATTATCGCCATTGGCGCCATCTTTATTCCCGCCATTTGCCTTTTGGATCAAGTCTGGATCACGGTCTTCGACACGCCATTTCGCCCCCCAGGAAATTGTTGTGTCCAGGTTGACTTTAAACGCATCGCCATTGTGTAGTTGAAGCGCTTTAACCGGCGACCCGTTTCCGAGTAAAAAGATTGAAACCAGAGCTAATATAATAGTTGGTTTCCAGACATTTTTTCTTGATGAAAAAAAGTTCATTTACTTACCCCCTTCTTTCTTGTTTAAAAGCTGATGGCTTCGTAAAAAGTCCAAATTCTTTGCCATCGAAATCTGACTTTTTACGAGTTTGTCAAAGCCATTCCCTATTAATAGTTATTTATTGAAATTTTGTAACTTAAACAAATAATCCCGATCTTGATACCGTTGCCGTTATTATGTATTGCTTCATGAACATTGTTTATCGATGACCTACAGTGTTATTTTGTTATAGTGTTATAGAACAGTATATATACATATATTTTCTTTTGTCAAACTTTTTTTTAATATCTTTTAAATTAATATAACTATTTGTTAATATAAACTTTAATTAATTTTTTACGCGTGAAATCGAGTTCAGACGTCAACGTAAAAAATTCACCAATCTAATAAAATTGGCAAGGCGTCGCAAATCTCGAGAAATGAGGCGTACCAACTCGTACGTTGAATGACGAAAGATGAGCGCAACGCAGAAATTGGACTTTTTACAAAGCCATCAAAATAATTTTTCAGGCTTTCCCCAAAACTTCAACACCTTGAGAAGCACCAGGGTTAACAATAAAATGGCCATGTATAATCCGATCATCAGAACAATACCATACCCGTGAGATACCGGCAATGTCGCCAAAACCATACATATTATGGTAAACGGAAAAACAAGAAAAGGATAAGCGCTCAGTTCCATGAGCATCGGCGACTTGAATTCCGGATCCACCATTCGAAGAAGCAATAAACCGGTTGACATCTGCCCGGTATACATGCCGTAAGTGACAACAGTATGTTCCAGGTTCATGGTGTGCATCCGTCTCCCAAAATACCGAACAGACAGCAAGGTAATTATTCCTGAAGGGATCGATATGACCAGAATCGGAACAATAAACATCCAGACAATACCGAGATTAATGGCCATCAAAGTGGCAGTGATCATGATATCAATACTAAATCCGGTGATGCGGTTTTGAATCCCCGGATTAACAAGATGTTCAACACCTGCTTTTCTCATCAATAAACGGAACAGGAGCGCAAAAATCATACCGATTGCAAAGAAAAAACCCCATAGCACCTTTCCGGTTGTAGGCGGCAACATGCCAACAATGCTGTGGCAGAAAAAATAAGTTATCACATAAATGAGTCCGATAAGACCGAGCTGAAAGGCTAGATTATCAATATTCTCCGTATGAAACGTCAGCGCACCGGCACTGACATCCTTTTTCTCTTTTGGAAGGATTCCTTTTAAAAAATCTTCAGGCAGTGATTTCTTACCATATTTTGCTGCTCCGCATTTTAAACCCATTTTGACAAGGGGCATTCCCAGAAAAAAACAAAATATATATCCCATCACCGCGAATGTGAGACCCACCGTCACCGCATGCTCAAAACCAAACTCTGCGTATACTTTACCGATGGATAAAGCCTGGCCGGGTCCTTCATTAAAACCGATCGGCAATAACAGGCCAAAGGTCGGAAAAAATTCTTTGCCAAACATGCCAAATAACAGGATAGACCCTAAGCCGATAATCGCTTGAAGAGGCCAGGTAATACCTTTCATGAGCGCCATCCATAAAGCGCCTCTAAAAACCTGTTTTCCTCCGCCATGCTTCATATTATGGTTTTCATTCCGGGTCAGACCAACGGAAATAAACGCGATGTTTAAAAAATGATAGGCAAAATTCTCAAACAGCGAAAAAGGTAAATCAAACATCTTCAGATTTAAAGCAACACAGCCCAGCGCTCCCCCGACAAGACAGCTTGGGAGCAGGAAAGATTGAAAAAAACGGACTTTCGCACGAAGAATAACGCCAAAGAGAAGGAAAATTCCTATGGCACCAAAAGCTAATAATGGCTCAAAAACAAACGGTATTTCCATATCGAACTCCTCAATCGCATCCTTGATTAGTCTTCAGTGTTGTCTAATCTGCAATCCATTTGAATTATTTTATCTGCTTATTCGGTTTACTCAAGTTGAGTTTAAAAGTTATTATTTCCAATATACAGCACTGGATTCCCGCCTTCGCGGGAATGACATAACCTTTATTCATCATAAAAGAATCGACTGTCGTCATACCCGCGAAGGCGGGTATCCAGGAAAATAGTCCCTTTATTTTGATGGCTCACCGCGTTTAACTTGGGCGAAGTGAATAACCGAGTTATTCAATTATCTCGTTCCCTGGGGAATATAGTGTGTCTCTATCTGTTTATTCTGTAATACGGATGGCACTAAGCCCAGCAAAATAACCGAAAGAAAAATCATCATAGCGCAAAATAGCAGCAGTGTATCATACTCGCTCATCTTCAGTCCAAAAAATATCCAAGATTTACTCAATAGTTTCAAATCAATAATCTTGCCGCTTAACATTCCGGACAGGGTAATCCCGCCCGAGTACATCATAAAATTTAACGAAGTGGATAGCGACTTATTCTCTTTTGAAATGAGTGACATCATCTCTGTTGTTATAGCGATACCGGACATGGCCCTTACGATGCCAAACAAAATAGTGAGAATGCCGACAGAGACCAGTAACGAGGTAGAAAAAACATTTCGTAAAACAAACAAAACCAGTATGGCCCCAAATCCCATATGGCAAATCAAAAAGATCGTCTTTGTGCCATATCGATCAATGACCTTTCCACCAAAATAGAACCCGATAATTGACCCCACAAATAACAAGTTTCCCAGGAGCACTATCTGATATTCTGTAAATTTTAAAACATCTTTCTCGAGAAGGCTAAATATCCATGGGCACGCGCCGGTAAAAAACATGATAAAAAAAGTATACGCGCAAAAAGGAAGGTAACCCGGAATCGCCATGGCCTTAGCAATTGACTTCCCAAAGCTGTCGGGCAAAGGTCTGTGCTTATCTATTTCAGGCAATTTTACATAAAAAAACAACCTGGCGAAGAGCAGTATAGTAACCCCGACCATTATAATTTGATATACACTTATACTTGAATATATCTTTAAAAAAGCGGTAACAACCAGTGTAAATATAACCCCGGTAATATGCCATGACAGCCGAAGATTCCCGAAAAACCTTCCGCGAAATTCCACCGGCACAATGGGATCAAGCAGGGCAAACCATCCGGAAACAAACATGGCATATCCAATGCTGAATAATAGAATACCAAAAAAAACAGTTGAAATAGCCGCTTGAAAGGAGAATATCCCTGTCGCTGATATGACGGCAAATCCAATAATCGTTCCCACCAATCCGATACTGCCAATCATTTTTTTCCCGAACACGTCTGCCATATGCGCTGCCGGCACCAGAAAAACAAATATGATCAGTGATGGTAAAGATAAAAACATCAACACATCGGCACTGCAAATACCGATTTTGGACAGATAGGCCAGCATAAATCCATTATCAAATAATATGGTGGCAAGCATGCCGGCACTTTGCGCCATTATGACAAAGCGCATCGCTTTTTTTCTTGTTATGCCATCCATTGTTTTCATATTTGATAATAAAGGTATGCCGGTTGAAGGTATAAAATTGAAGGTTAAAGGTGTAGGCTGGATTAGCTCGTAGAGCGTAATCCGGCATTTTTTGATGGCGTCGTAAAAAGTCCCATCTACTGCGTTGCAGTGATTTTTCAGACTTTCAATATACTACATGTATTATTTCAATCCTGAAAAACCACTGCGCCTTGTATATGAAACTTTTAACTTAGCCATCCACATACTTTTTGATAGAGCGTCGAGACTGAAGGCCAATGATTAATTAGCAACCATCCTCACCTTTTAGTTTTCCGCAAAAAATTCCCGAATCCGACGCGGGCGGGGATAAACCCCGCCCTTACGAAGGACCGAATTGACATTGTAGGGGCGGGGTTTATCCCCGCCCAAAATCTCAAAATTCATGTTTAGTTCGGGTTAAATTAAAAGTTGCCTATTTGGAGGAGAGCGCCTGTGCATAATAATCAAACCAGACAACCCGCTCCTGGGTCACTTCAACGCCAAATATATTGGGTTGTTCTTCCAACGACTGAAATAATGGCCTGCGAATCCAGCCACCGGCCGGATCCTGAATCTTTAATTGATGGTCCGCCACTTTAACAACAACATCGGCATATTTCTGATCACCAGTGGCTTGATAAAGCCATGAACACCCCCACCCGATTTTTCCGGACGTCAGATCTTCATACACTTCTTTTCTGCACTTTTGGGTCAACCCAAAAATCCTGTCAGCAGTTTCCAGCCAGCGGGAATCCTGTGTGAGTTCATATAATTTTGCAAGACCCGCCATGGCAGCTCCGAAATACCAGTACATAAAACCGGGCATCTGGAAATCAAGTACATACTCCGGGATTTCATGGGGCTGACATACGGTAATCAAATGTTTATTTAACCATAGTCTGCGCATGTACAATCGTTCATCCGGCTCAGGCTGATCATCCAGCATTTTTTCAAAAAATTCACCACATTTGATGGCAGCTTCTTTTCTGCCCAAAATGGACAGGGCAACAAGTCCTAAAGC
>JAGGYV010000099.1 GCA_021162325.1 Desulfobacteraceae bacterium
CAAAAACAGGCATTCCTTCCCTGACCAGAAAAATCAGGATCATACAGAGAATGGCAATGGATACAAATGCCAGTATAAAAAAGATGTACTTAATCGCCCTGTCTTTAATCTGTCGCTTGTTATTCATCATACACCTGAATTAAAGAAATTGATCCAATGGCAAAGTAAAAAGCTTCACCAGTCACATACAATTGGCAAGGCGCGCAAGTCATGAGGAGCGAGGCGTACGAATGTACGTTGAGTGACAAAAGATGCAGCGCAACCCAAAAGCTCAAATAGACATTAGGCTTTTCCCGAAGCCATTAATACAACGGGACATACCCGGCCTCCGCCACAATCTTCTGCCCTTTGGCCGGATGCATTACAAAATTGATAAATTTTAATGTGGTACCTGTGGGCCATCCCTTGGTGAACATATACAGTATCCGACTGACCGGATATGATCCGGACATGGCATTTTCAGCAGACGCTTTAATTCCGTCAACTGTTAATGCCTTTAAGTCTTTGTTCAGATAACTTATGCCTACATACCCGACCGCATAACTGTTTTTGGCAACCGACTGTGCCACCGCACCATTTGATGCCTGGAGCAGCGCTCCGGGAAACACCCTTTTCTTTTTCATGACAATCTTTTCCCAAACTTCATAGGTGCCGGAGGAAGTATCCCTGGAAATCACGACAATTTTCTTGTCCAGCCCGCCTAATTCTTTCCAGTTTTTAATTTTACCCATATAGATATCTTTAAGTTGCACTTTTGTCAGATTGCTGATCGGGTTTGACAGGTGAACCACCGGGACAATACAGTCATACGCAATTCCGAAAGGAACCGGATACGTGCCCTTTTCTACGGCAAGCTTCACTTCCTTAACCTTTATAAAACGGGAAGCATCGGCAATATCGGTTGTGCCGTCAATAATGGCCTTGATACCGTTGCCTGAACCACCCCCGGAAACAGACACATTCACATCCGGGTATACTTTCATAAACGCTTCTGCTGCTTTCTGGGCAATGGGAAGCACGGTGGTGGAGCCTTTGATCTCCAGATTTTCAGCCAATGCCCCTGTTGACAGAAAAAAAACAGACATTAAAACGGTAACTACTTTTAAAAAATTGATCTTCATTGGTTAATTCCTCCTTTTTTGTTATATAATGTACTAAATAATTTCTATTTTTTACTGAAATGATACCTGATAATAAGCCTTGAATTTGACGATTATGTTACGAAATGCTGAAGATATAATGACATTAAATGTCACCCAATTGTCACACAACACACATCGAATCGTGATGATTAATAGATAGTTAACTTTATGAATGAAAATAAACGAAAATAGCAGGAACATAAAATGACAAAAACGATACTGGTCGTTGAAGATGAAAAAGATATTCTAAACCTGATTGAGTGGCATTTACGGGCAGAGGAATATTCTGTTTTAAAGGCTAAAGACGGCATAAAAGGGTTGAACCTGGCTGTTGAACAATTGCCGGACCTTATCATTCTGGACCTCATGCTCCCCGGTATGGATGGTCTGCAAATCTGCAAGGCCTTGAAAAAAAATCAGAAAACAGAAAATATTCCAGTGGTGATGCTGACCGCCAAAGGAGAAGAAGTAGACCGGATTGTCGGCCTGGAACTGGGTGCGGATGATTATATGGTTAAACCGTTTTCTCCCCGGGAACTTACGCTTCGCGTCCGGGCGATTCTTAAACGGTTTGACAATAAATCAGAAGCCCCGGAAGCAGTAAAACTGAAATACAAGGATCTGCTGATTGACATGGACAGCTACAGAGTCTGGATTCAGGAAAAAGAAATCGCCCTGACAGTAACAGAGTTCAAACTTCTGCAGGAACTGCTCCAGAATAAAGGAAGGGTGCGGACCCGGGACCAGCTTTTAGATCGCGTATGGGGTTATCAATTTGACGGATATGCCAGAACTGTTGATACCCACATCCGGAGACTCAGACAAAAAATTGGCGAAGAATACGCGGATGCCATTGAGACGGTAAGGGGCATTGGCTATCGATTTAAGGAATAATCATGACTTCGCAAAAAGTCCCATGTCTATTTTAGTTTTGGGTTGCACTGCATTATTCTTAACTGCATTTTTGCATAGGACATTGGGTACAGATTCAACAAGAGGAAATATATGAAATCAATTCGTTTCAGAACACGGCTGATGCTGTCTTTCTGGGTTATCTTAATACTGTCTTCATGTATCCCTGCGTATTATATTTTCCAGACCCTTGAGAATGACATTTATAAAGAAGCCAAAACCAATGCATTTACCCAGCTTGATTTTATCCATTGGATTCTGGCGGGCAAGCCAGTTGATAAAAATAACCAGGCTTTTTACCAATTAGACCAATGGTGTAAAGAAGTCGCTAAACAGCTCAATTACCGGATCACCGTTATTGCCGCCGGCGGGAAAGTCATCGCGGATTCGGATGTCGCGTATGATAAAATAAAATCAATGGATAATCACGCAAGTCGGGAAGAAATTATCAATGCCCGAAAATCCGGACAGGCATCAAGCATCCGTTACAGCATTACCCTTAAGCGAAAACTGATTTATGCGGCAAAAAACATCAGCCTGGCCAATGTCCCATCCGGTGTTCTCAGAGTGGCGATCCCTCTCTCCACGGTCGAGTCCCGGCTGGGATATTTCAGCCGCCAGTTTTTAGGAATCCTGTTTGTTATTTTTATTATTTCCACATTACTCAGCGTATTTCTGGCGAGACGACTGGAAAAACCGATACTTGATATCATCCAGGCGGCTAACGCCATTGGTGAAGGTAATTTTGACAAACAACTGGATATTGAAACCGGTGCGGAATTTTCTCAGCTTTCTGCCTGTATCAACGAAATGTCAAATAAAATTCAACAGCACATTCAACAGATAATCGAACAGAAACAAGAGCTTGAAGCCGTGCTGGAAGGCATGGTCGAAGGCGTAATGCTCTTGGATAAGTACGGTAAAATAAAAGCTACCAACCAGGCACTGACCTGGATTGCCAAATGCGTGCCTTCGTGTGTTGGCCGACGCCCCATGGAAGTTTTTTTAAATCCTGAAATCCAGGAATCCTGCAACCGGATCCTGGAAGGAAAGGATGCGATCAAGCGCAAAGTAGAAATTGACAATGAAACAATTTACGAAGTCAACCTGGTAAAAATCCCGGATGGCGGTGCGGTGGTGGTTTTTCATGATATCAGTGAACTGGTCCGCCTTGAAAAAATCCGCCAGGACTTTGTTGCCAATGTATCCCATGAACTCAGAACCCCGCTGACGTCAATTAAAGGATATGCGGAAACCCTGCTGGATGAAAAATTCCGGGCATCGGATCAATCAGAGTCGTTTATTAAAACCATTGTGAAAAACGCCGATCAAATGGCTAATATCGTCAATGACCTTCTTGAACTGACAAAATTGCAGCAACAGCAGAAAAAAACCTTACAAATGTCAGAAATAAATGCTTCGGCATGTTTTTCAGCCGCCTGGGAAACCTGCATGCTCATGTTAAAGGAAAAACAAATTCAGGTTGACAACCGGATGCCGGATTCCGTTCATGTTATGGCTATAGACAATTCACTGATTCAGGTATTTCGAAATCTATTAGATAATGCCATTCGGCACAGTCCTTCAGGAACAAAAATAACTGTTTTTGCTGAAATTGGTAGCGAGGTTGTCATCTTTGGTGTTGCCGATGAAGGCACCGGCATTCCCCAGTTGCACCAGAAACGAATTTTTGAACGGTTTTACCGGGTAGACAAGGAGCGAAGCCGGGATTCCGGTGGCACCGGTCTGGGGCTTTCCATCTGCAAAAATGCACTAACCGGGATGGGCGGAAAAATCTGGGTTAAAAGCCCGCCGGATGACCAGCTAAATGGTTCTGTTTTCTGTTTTACACTGAATACGCCGATGCCAGTCGAGTCTTTATAATAATTGGCAACAAGGGATGATGGCTTCGTAAAAAATCCCAAATAACTGTAAAAACAAGTAGGTCGGGATTCCATTCCCGACAACTGAGAGATGCCGATTGCCGGGTAAAAAACCCGGCCTACACACTAATCATTATTTATTGGGGCAGTGACGCGAAAAACAATAAGGAAAAATTGAATGGAAATTTCACCAAAGTTTACCGCCCGGCACTTAGATTTTTATTACGAAGATTTCAAGGCGCTGGACGATATATCTATTACCATTAATATCAATGAGGTCACCGCATTGATCGGTCCTTCCGGGTGCGGTAAAAGCACTTTTTTGAGATGCTTAAACCGGATGAATGACCTGATTTCCGGAACCCGGGTAGAAGGCGATGTCCGTCTTGACGGAGAAGACATTTACGAAAAGAAAATTGATGTGGTCAGCTTAAGACGCCGGGTGGGAATGGTTTTTCAAAAGCCCAACCCGTTTCCCAAAACCATTTTTGAAAACGTGGCTTACGGGCTGCGGGTAAACGGAATCAAGGACAAAAAGGTTTTAAAAGACCGCGTTGAAAAAGCGCTCAAACAATCCGCGCTCTGGGATGAAGTCAAGGATCGGATCAATGATTCAGCCTTAGGGCTGTCCGGCGGACAACAGCAGCGCCTTTGTATTGCCAGGGCTTTGGCGGTTGAACCGGATGTGCTGCTGATGGATGAGCCGGCATCCTCATTAGATCCCATCGCCACACAAAAAATTGAAGACTTGATTCATGAGTTGAAAAAAAACTTTACCATTATCATTGTGACGCATAGCATGCAGCAGGCGGCCAGGGTTTCGGATATCACGGCTTTTTTTTACATGGGAAAACTGATCGAAACCGGAGACACGGAAACAATATTTACCCGGCCTTCATTGAAACAGACGGAGGACTATATCACCGGTCGCTTCGGCTAACCTTTCTCATGCCTGATTCGTCCATCTGCTGCGTTATAAGCGGTTCGCGGTAAAACTGCTACAGCTTCACCCCTTATGCCTTGCATAATGAACGAATCAGATGTGAGAAACCAAAAGTAGAGAGATTTCTTATTAGCCAGAGCATTCCGGGTGGGAAAAATAGGGAGAAAAAATGGAACGAAATTTTATAAAAGAACTCGATGACCTGAAAATGACTTTGCTTAACATGGCCGCATTGACCCACCGCGCGTTTGGAAAAGCAACACAGGCATATTTAAAAAGAGACGAAACACTGGCCCGGACCGTTATTGCCGGTGACAGGGAAATCAACAACCTGGAACTCAAAATAGACCAGATCGTATTAAAATTGCTGGCACTGGAACAGCCAATGGCCAGAGATCTACGTTTTATCCTCGGGGCGACCAAGATCAGCAAGGAACTGGAGCGGATTGCCGACCAGGCAGTGAATATTGCCGAGCGGTCTCTTTTTTTATGCCAGCACCCGCCGCTGGCTCATTTACCGGCTATGGAACAATTAATCGAAGTGACTGACGCGATGCTTGATGCGGCTATCACATCTTTTGTGGAAGATGACACCCAAAAAGCCATCAAACTCCGTCAGATGGATGATATTGCGGATAAACATACCCTTGAAGTGCTTCAAGCACTCATTAACAATATGGTGAAAAGCACGCCGGGCGCTGAAAAACGGATCTTAAACACCCAGCGGTCGATTCAGACGATTATCATTTCAAGGTGCCTGGAACGCGTGGGGGACCTTGCCACCAATATCGGAGAACATGTGGCGTTTATTGTTGAAGCGATTAATATTAAGCATCAGAAAATTGATTTTGAATAATGATGGCTTCTTTATATACCGCAGGATTTACGCAATGCATTCACTTCATTTTGTGAAAGATGACGCCACTGCCCTGTTTTCAGTTTGCCGATGTAAAGCGTTGAGATCCGGATCCGATGCAAGCTGGCCACCCGGTTATCAACTTTTTCAACCATACGGCGAATCTGGCGTTTTCGCCCCTCTTTTAAAATGATTTTAAAACTGTTCTCAGCGATGCGGTCTATTTTTGCCGGTCGTGTTTTTTTATTTTCAATGACCACTCCTTGACGAAGGATTTCAAGAGATTTGTCACTTACAGACTTTAAGGTTTCAACCTCATATTCTTTTTCATGATCAAACGACGGATGGATCAACCGGTTATGCAGCTCACCGTCATTAGTCAGCAGCAAAAGGCCTGTGGAATCTTTATCCAGGCGGCCCACCGGATTTAAACGCACTTTGATATCAATCAGGTCAAAAACAATTTTCCTTGTACCATGACTACGGCTGGTGATATATCCAGCCGGCTTATTCAGGATAATATAAATCTTTTGATCATTGATCCGGACAACTTTACCGTCCACTTCAACCCGGTCCTTTCCCGGATCGACCTGAACACCCTGCTGAATGACGGTTTCACCATTGACCGTTACCCGGCCTGATTTTATGTATTCTTCCCCTTTTCTTCGGGAACAAACCCCGGCCCCGGACAAATACTTCTGCAATCGAATTTTGTTATTCATTTTTTCGCCTGAATGCTGTGCGTTTAATCATTTCAAAATTTACTATCATTGATCTGTTATCATTATTTTACAAAATGTTCTTCAAAAAAAATTATCCCTCCCTTTTCCCATATAAAAACAATGCACCAAATTGCTTTGCCATTAATTTGTAACATAGACTTCTTTTTTTCTTCGTGATAATCATTCGATAAGAATAATAGTGCCCTGTATTTGTAGAACAATAAAAATACCAAAGGCTTAAAATTGCTGAAAATATATATTGATGCGGATGCCTGTCCGGTAAAAAATGAAGTTTTTCGTGTGGCCCAACGGTATGAACTGGATGTGATATTGGTGTCCAACACATGGATGAACACGCCCAAATCCAGCCGGATTCGCCTACAGGTGGTTGACGCCAAATTTGACGCGGCAGATGACTGGATCGTAGGTCATGTGGGAACAAACGATATTGTAATTACGGCAGACATTCCCCTGGCTGACCAATGCCTGGAAAAAGGCGCCCAAGTGCTCGGTCCAAAGGGCCGTGAGTTTACCAAAGACAATATCGGCGACATCATGGCCACCCGTGAAATCATGTCCCACCTCCGGGATCTGGGCACCATGACCGGCGGCCCGGCCCCGTTTCAAAAAAAAGACCGCTCACGCTTTCTCCAGTCCCTTGACCGAATAATTCAGTCGATTCTCAAAAAAAATAATACCCTTTAAAGTCCTTTCCATGACTGTCCGGCTGTTGCCTTCAGACACACCCAAACAATAGATTATATAAATATTTCTTGTATTGAATTATCAAATTAACAAAATCCCAAAACCCCGGAAAGTCAAATAGGGTCAAGTCTACGTTTGGCCTTTTTAAAATTGAATGGCGTGTTCTTCTTGAAATAAAATTTCATCGGACATCACGCCACTTTCAGCAACAATTTAATTACCGGCCACCACCGGTTAATCCGTGCAGCCGTTCGCAGATGCTTAAAAATATACCACTCAAAGTTACCGATCAGAAAATACGACCCCTTAATCTGCTTGAACACGGATGTTTCTTCAAATCCTTGTTTAAAAGCTGCGATATTTTCATCCGTCCAGAGTTTGTCAGCTGGCTCCGTCAGCCCATTCCCCCCGGCCACCATCGCCATTTTGTCTGCCAAAACAGAAACCCAGAAATCGGCCATGGCCATTCCGGAATACAGGCCGGAGGATCCGAACGGGTCAATAAACCCGGCGCTATCGCCAATGAGCACCATCCCCTTTGCCGGAACAAAATCCGACACCATGGCCGTATTGCTCATGCCGGTAAATTCTTCGTGGCGAATATCCGCCCCTTTGAAATAATCAGAAAATTCGGGATAATTATTTTTCAGATGTTCCCAGACATTCATGACGATTTTATTATCCGGCACGGTGACGGTTTTCATCAAATGGGCATGGCCCATACGCAGCATCAGGCCCAGCTCCATTTTTTGTCCGCCAAGGGGAAACCCGTATACCACGCACGGGGGAAAATCCGGATAGTCCGCCAAATCACCGTTGCCGACAAAGTAAAACTGTAGATCCGGTGTCTGCGCAATATCAATATTGGCATTATCGGCCAGACATTTGACCATAGGGCAGTTGAGCTGATCATAGGGCACATCAAAATAGCTACCCAGGGTGCTTTGATACCCATCACAGGCCAGGATCGCATTGCCGTTCACATGGGCGATCTTGCCGTCTTTGTCTTTATATTGAACACCTGTACAGACATCATTTTTTAACACCGGACTTAGCACATTTGCATTATATATAATTTCAACCCCCGCGTCTTCAGCCAGCTCCTCCAGCCGGCGGATAAACGTTTTCCACTCAAAAAAGCACAAAGTTTTTTTGCCGGGTTTAGCGGCCAGTTTTAATGTACCCGGGCTGTGGAACATCAGCCCGCCGTCCATTTTAAAACAGTCTTCATCAAAAAAATGTTCTCCTAACAGATTTCGCAAAAAAGAATTTTCCCGAAAACCTTCTCCACGGGGCTTGGGACCGGCGATTTTTCCTTTTTCCAGGACAATGGCTTTAAAGCCTTTTCGGGCAGCTGTTATCCCGGCGGTCAATCCTGCAGGGCCTGCGCCGACAATCACAAAATCATTAAAGTCCACTTTCATTAATCCCCCTTTTTACAAATATAAACTTTTGCCAGCCAAAATCTGCCGCCAAATCTACCGATTGACATGATATATTCATTTGTCAGGGAAGAATCCCGACCTACGATTTTTTCACCGGCCATTATAAAGTCTTTCGTAAGCTTTTCAGCGTTCTTGTCTTCATTATATGTGTGTGTTAATCTTCTCACAATAAAAGATTTTCAAAAAAATTAAAAACATCACTTGATAGTCTCGTAAAAAGTCGAATCCCGATGACAAAGTATAAAAGTTCAAATTCGAGGCGCGCAAATCTTGAGTGATGATTCGTACTTAGCGTACTTTGAAGAAACGAAGGATGCAGCGCAACAAAGAATTTGGACTTTTTACGAAGCCATCATCACCTAAAGGATAAAAAATGGATCAGTGCACCCCTGTTGACAATGTGCTAGATGAATTACTTGCGCTTTTAAAACTTGAAAAAATTGAAGAAAATATCTTTAGAGGAGACTCTCAGGACTTAGGATTTGGGAATGTTTTCGGCGGACAGGTATTGGGACAGGCATTGTCAGCCGCCACCCAGACCGTGAGCGAAGACCGGAGCGCGCACAGCCTCCATGGCTATTTCATGAGACCCGGGGACCCTAAAAAACCCATTGTATATGAAGTCGACTGCATCCGGGACGGTAAAAGTTTTACTACACGGCGGGTCGTTGCCATTCAGAAAGGAAGGGCCATATTATCCATGGCCGCATCGTTCCATGTGGAGGAAACCGGGTTTGAACACCAGAGCACCATGCCGGATGTAAAAGGGCCCGACGGCCTGATGTCAGAGGTGGAACTGGCCCGACAAATCAGCGATCAAATTCCGGCATCCATCCGCAACCAGATTCTATGCACCAAGCCCATTGAAATCCGGCCGGTCAATCCCATGAACCCGTTTGCCCCCAAAAAAGAATCCCCGGACCGGTATGTCTGGTTTAAAACCATCCATAAAATGGAAGATGACCTCTCTGTGCACAAATACATGCTGGCCTATGCATCGGATTTCGGCCTGGTCTCCACATCGCTGCGACCCCATGGTAAAACCTTCTGGGACCCGAAAATGCAGGTGGCCAGCCTGGATCACGGCATGTGGTTTCACCGGGAGTTTCGCATGGATGACTGGCTGCTGTACGTCATCCACAGCCCCAATGCCAGCAAAGCCAGAGGGCTGAACCACGGCAGTATTTATACCAGAGACGGCGTTCTGGTTGCCTCCACGGCACAGGAGGGGTTGATACGGTATCGGGGGGAAAAACAGCTAAAGTAAAAACGGTGCCCCTTGAGAGATGGAGCCTTTTATTATCTAAAAAAAAGTCGTTATGTTGCCGGTTTCTGTTTGTTTTTGAATACTTCTCACGGCTTCACCCCCATCATTATCCCGGAATCATTGGGAGAACTGACATCAAGCCTGTGGATATTCGAAATACCGTATTTTTCGAGCATTGCCTGTAACTGCAATTGTATTCGTTCAGCAACTATATATCAATCCGAATTAAACAAACACTCAAAAAAACATTGTTCATAACACATCACGCAGTTAATTTATTTGACTACCGGTTCAGTATTTAATATGTATAAAAAAATTGATCATTGTTTTCAAAAAGGGTCCGACTAAGGGCCAAAACACCAAGAAAGGGGCGACATATGGGACCAAAGACAGACAGTAAAACCCTGTTGGATTGTGTATATCATTGGGAGAAGAATACACCTGATAGTATGTACTTTACTCAGCCAATGGGCGGCGGTGATGACAATGTTAAGACCTGGACATGGAAAGAGGCAATGGACGAAACCCGGCGCATGGCATCCTATCTCAAGAGTCTGAACCTGCCAGACCGTAGCCAGATAGCCCTGGTTTCAAAGAACTGCGCTCATTGGGTAATGGCAGATGTGGCCATCTGGATGGCCGGCCACGTCACAGTTCCGATCTATCCGATCCTGACGGCGGATATCGTTCAATACACTATTGAGCATTCGGAATCCAAACTTCTTTTTGTTGGCAAGCTTGACCCTGTCTGGGATGAAATGAAAAAGGGCGTTCCTGCCGATATGCCCTGTATTGCCTTCCCATTGGCACCTTCAAATAACCATGATAAGTGGGATGACATCATAGCTAAACACAAACCGCTCACAAACCCGGTAAAACGTGATCCGAAAGAGATGGCTACCATCGTTTACACATCCGGCAGTACCGGCAAACCAAAGGGTGCTATGCTCAGCTTTGAAGCCATGTGCACAAGTGCTAAAGGCCTTTCAGCAAATCTTAAGACAACTTCGGAAGACCGTTGTCTTTCCTATCTGCCGCTGGCACATGTCCTGGAACGGTTTGTCATGATGTCACACTCCATGTATGCCGGTTTCCCCCTGTATTTTGCCGAAAGCTTAGATACGTTTCTGCTGGACCTGCAGCGGGCTCGTCCCACGGCTTTCTTATCTGTGCCGCGCCTGTGGATGAAGTTCCAGCTTGGCGTATTCAAGAATATGCCGGAAAAGAAACTCAACAAACTGCTTAAGATTCCGATTCTGAAAGGTATTGTAAAGAAAAAAATCCTCACCAAGCTCGGGCTGAATCATGCCCGGTTTGCCGGTTCCGGGTCAGCCCCCATCCCCAAAGAGGTTATAGAGTGGTATCAGAGTTTGGGGCTCGAACTCCTGGAAGGTTACGGCATGACCGAGAACTTTGCGTATTCTCATATTAACAAGCCCGGAGAGGCGCGGCCCGGTTACGTGGGCCCTCCATACCCGGATGTACAGCATAAACTCAGTAAAAGTGGTGAAATCCTTGTCAAGAGCCCCGGTGCAATGATGGGGTATTTCAAAAATCCCGAAGAGACCAAAGCGAACTTCACGAAAGACGGGTTTTTCAAAACCGGCGATCTTGGAGAAATCGATGACATGAACCGCTTGAAGATTACCGGCCGCGCCAAAGAAATGTTTAAAACATCAAAAGGCAAATATGTGGCACCGGCACCCATTGAAAATCTTCTTTCCAACAGCGGACGCATCGAATCCTGCCTGGTTTCCGGTCTTGGTTATCCGCAGCCTTATGGGGTGGTGATGCTGTCCGAAGATTCTCGCGCAGAAGCGGCCAATGGTGAAACCTCAGGCATAGAAGCGGATCTTGCGGCACACCTTAAAAAAGTCAACGCTGAACTGCCGGCTCACGAAAAACTGGCTTTTCTGGCTGTGGCCACGGAAGAGTGGCTTCCGGAGAACGGCTTTTTAACACCCACCATGAAGATCAAGAGAGCCAAGCTTGAAGAGACTTACGGCCCGCTTGCTGACGGATGGTATAAAGAGAAAAAGCCTGTTGTGTGGTATAAAGGCTAATTGACCAATAAGGATTCGCGAAGCGTAATCCAGAAAAAAATGGAAAATGAAAAAAAGCGGTTTTAAGATTAGATATTTCTTAAAACCGCTTTTTTAGTATTAAAAAGGCAGGTTGAAACTGTTTTGATGGGTCTTTTCAAGGCTTGTTTATTTTGTTATCAGGCTATTGTCTTAATCTGCGATAGCCTTTTCAACCAGTTTTATTACCTCGTTTATGGGTATTCTTTGTTTTGTCTTGGCAATAAATCCTGTTTTGTGTGCAAATTTTATTTTCTCATTGCCTTCCAGTTTAGAGAAATCCACGCCCATCGCCTTATCTATCCGTGCCAGTCGCCAGCCTTCACCACGGCCATCATAGGAAACCGAAATTTCTGCAGGTGAATCCATCCGGCTGCTGTACCGTTGTACACCGGTTGAATCATTTGTCAGGCCAATCAGTACGGTTTTATTTTTTACAATACATTTTTCGGAATTTGCCCAGAATTCAAACTGTGAAGAAAGTGTCCTGGCACCCTTAATTACGTGTTGTCCGAATGAGCGCATCAGGGGGTAAATCTCTTCGGGATTTTGTTCAAACAGTTCAATAAACCACTCTTCAATGGGGTTGATAAAGGGCAGGAGGTCTTCAATACCCAGCTCATCAGCAATTTTAAAGGGGCCGAAACGATCAAATTTATCCTTGAATTCCCACCAGGGTGTAATTCTGAGTGTGGCCGTAAGGCCTAAATGGTCAGCAACCAGCATAAAGCTTGCGGGGATGTCAGTACTTTGATGATGATCAAAATTTTTCAAGTCGGGTTCAAGCTTCAGGCCCACATCAATCACCCAGATATCGGGATTTGCCAGTTCCTCTTCTGTGGGATGCCGGCGTTCTATCGTATAAATGACGTCATTATTGACGGCCAATACAAGGGATATGGCAAAAAAATCATCAAAATGTGCCGTGCCCGGATGTGTAATAATCAGATTGTTCATTTCAAAAGCGCCTTTCTATAAATCATGTTTTCAACTGATTAGGTTCATCTTTTGTATTATCGCAATAACCCCAGACTATGTAGCGGAGGTCTTTAGACGTCCATAAAAGCGTGCCCCTCACGGGGTAGTGGAAGGCTAAAGCCTTCCGCTACATGGGTTGTACGTAAATTCACATTTATACCCCGGACTTATTGAGAAGTTACCATCTTTTTTTGTAACCAGGTTAAGGTCTCCGGGGAAGTCTTAAATGTTACTTCCGTTCCTGTTTCGTCATAGGATTCATTGATGATACCGGCTTTGTTTCTTAACTGACCTAAAAGGTGTCCTTTATCGTACGGGATCACCATCGTCGTTTCAATCATATTTGATTCAAAATACGCAAGAATTTTCTTTCGCAGAAATGCGACATCTTCGGTGTTATGCGCAGAGATGAAGATTCCATCGGGAAATTCACGGTGCAGCGCTTCCAGTTCAACGGTTGTGAGTTTGTCAATTTTGTTCAGGACTATCCGGCTTGGAATTTCTTCACCACCGATCTCTTTTAAAACCGATTGCGTTACAGCCAATTGAGATCGAAAAGCCGGATCAGAGGCATCGACCATAAACAAAAGTAACGAAGCGGCAAGCGCCTCATCAAGCGTAGACTGGAAAGATGCAACTAAATCGTGAGGTAATTTTTTTATAAATCCAACGGTATCGGAGACGAGTACCGGGGGAAAAGCCTCTGGCTGCATAGATTTCACACGGGTATCAAGGGTTGCAAATAATTTATCCTGTACCAACACATCGCTGCCGGTCAGTTTTCGCATCAGCGACGACTTGCCGGCATTGGTATAGCCGACCAGAGAGACCTGGAGATTTTCTTTTCTGCGGCTGCGTCGTCTGTTTTGCTCTTTGCGAATTCCAACAAGGCGTAACTTTAGTTCGGATATGCGGTCTCTGATACGACGTTTATCTAGTTCGTGAGAAGTCTCTCCTGCGCCTTTAGATCCAATACCGCCACCTTGACGATCACCGCCAATATGAGATGCCCTCAGCCTTGGCGACAAATAAGCCAGCTTGGCGATCTCAACCTGAATGAGGGCCTCCCGGCTTTTGGCATGACGGCTGAAGATTTCGAGGATCACACCGGTTCTGTCCAAAACTTCGACGCCGGTGGCTTGTTCAAGGTTTTTCAATTGCTTAGTGGAAATTTCACCATCATAGACG
>JAGGYV010000090.1 GCA_021162325.1 Desulfobacteraceae bacterium
AGCGCGTCAGCGCGTAATCCGACAAATTTCATGGACCGGTTTGACAGAATTCTTTTTTTGGTGGATTACGCGCTGACGCGCTAATCCACCCTACTATAAAATATAACAAAATACATCACTTGCCGGGCAAAAAACTTGGCCTTTCATGAACACATTTCAACTTTTTTTTACAATGCGATTACATCATGAAGAATGGATCGACATCCACAGCGATTTTGACCGGATTTCCGGACAAATGAAGGCCGTTTTCAAATATCAGGGTTCTGACAAATCGATGCAAAAGATCCACGCCTTCGGATTTAACGATCAACTGCCAGCGAAAGCGGTTGGCCATTCGTGAAATGGGCGCCTCAATGGGGCCTAAAATATCAATCCATTGTTTGTAATCGCTGTTTTCTTTTTTTAGCGCATCACATATTTTTCCGATAGCAATGGCCTGATGCCTGGTTTTTTCACGGTCGCGGCCGGATATTTTAAGCTGGATCATCCGTGAAAACGGCGGGTATTTAAATATTTTTCGAAATGAAATCTCCTGGTTATAAAATTTCATAAAGTCATGGTCTGTGGCGGCGGTAATACTGAAATGGTCCGGGTTATAAGTTTGCAGAATCACACGACCTGGACGTTTTCCCCGCCCGGCGCGGCCAGCCACCTGGGCCAACACTTGAAATGTGAGCTCTCCTGCCCGGAAATCCGGAAAGCTTAATGACAGATCCGCACAGATAATCCCGACAAGCGTGATGTTGGGAAAATCATGGCCTTTGGCCACCATCTGGGTGCCGATTAAAATATCGGTTTTATTATTTCGTAAGTCTTTTAACAGTTTTACCAGCGACCCTTTGCGTGTTACCGTGTCCCGATCCATCCGGGCCACCCGGGCTTTCGGGAATAACCCTTTGATGGTGGTTTCAATTTTCTCCGTTCCCATCCCTAACCGTTTAATGCTGTTGGACCCGCAATGACGGCATGCGGCAACGGACGGCAGCGAATACCCGCACAGGTGGCATTTGTAGGCATTGTCTTTTTGGTGAAGGGTGAGGGTAATGTCACAGTTGCGGCATTTGAGTGCTTCTCCGCAATCCGCGCATACCGGATAACTGGCAAACCCTCGCCGGTTCAAAAACAGCAGCACCTGTTCTTTTCGGTCAAGGGTTGTTTGGATGGCTTTTTGCAGGTCAATCGTAATAAACCGACGGGTTCCCCGATAATCCTTGTGTTTTCTGAGGTCCACGACGTGAATGTCCGGCATCGATTGTGAAAATACCCGGTTCTGCAGGCTGAGTTCATTGAATTTTTTGTTTGCAACATTATACACCGACTGGACGGACGGCGTGGCGGAACCCAGCAGGGCAATGGCGCCTTCTTGTCTGGCCCGGATGACAGCCATATCCCGGGCATTGTATCGGAACCGGCTTTCCTGCTTGTAGGAGGTATCATGCTCTTCATCCACAATAATCAGGCCGATGTCTGTGAGCGGCGCAAAGATGGCGGACCGTGCGCCGATGACAATCGAACATTGTCGGTTGCTGATGCGAATCCACTGGTCAAAACGTTCTCCCGCAGACAGGCCGCTGTGAAGGACGGCGACGCATTCACCGAACCGGGCGCGAAAGCGCCGTTCAATTTCAGAGACCAAAGCGATTTCCGGAACCAGAACCAGCACGGATAATTTTTTTTCAATTGCCCGCGCTGCGGCATGCATATACACTTCTGTTTTTCCGCTCCCGGTGACACCCGCCAGCAGGAAGGCGTTAAACCCGGCGCCCAGATTTTTTACCACAACGGATACTACATGCTGCTGGTCAAGCGTCAGCTTCGGCGGGCTGTCCGGCGTAACGGTGTCTCCGAATGGATCGCGATAAACCGGTTTGTCGAAAATAGAGATAAATCCTTTCTGCTCTAATTTTCGAATATGGCTGGCGGCGGTCGGGATAATTTTTTTTAATGCAGATACGGAAATTTCTCCGTATTCTTCGGCGGTTTCAAGAATTTTTTGTTTGGGTGCTGAGAGTTTTTTATCCGTTATCTCAGTGTGCTGGCAAACGATATACCGCTCCATTTTTCGGCGGGTGACTGGTTTGTTAATTTCCCGGGTACGGTGGATCAGCCCGTTTCGTTCCATTTTGCAAATTACAGAATTAGGGACATCCTGGTTGAGTTTTTTGCTTAAATTCTGCTGACGGCATGAATCAGCAGCCAAAATGTTTAATATGTCATTTTCAAGGGGGGATGTTTTTTTTTGGTTCAGGCATTGGGTGCCGCAATCCGTAATGCGCATTGAGATGCACTCATTTAAATTGATGCCGCCGGGAAGCGCTTCTTTGATGACCTCGCCTATGGGGTGGATGTAGTAATCGGACAGCCATTTGAAAAAAGGAATCATTGAAGCAGGGAATAGCGGGATTTCGTCAAGGACGTCAATAATATTTTTAATGCCCTTAATCTCTGTTTTTTTTTCGCTACCCAGTATATAACCGGTAATTCGACGTTTTCCGAAAGGAATAAGTACCCTTTTCCCCGGAGCAATGAGTTCCTTCAGCCTTTCCGGAACCGAATAGGTATAGGTATGAAATACCGGAAGGGTTACCGAAACTTCTATGTAAGGCGTCTTCTCAGTCATTTATTTTTGACGAACTCGTAAAAAATACGAAAAGTTAAATTTTTATGCGGTTGTGGTGCGGATACTATTTTTCTAATACAAATCATTCGCCACATTCTCTAACCCCAACTCCACCAGCTTTTCCTTTTTGGGTTTTCCGGTTTCCCAGTCCCAGTTGCTCACCGTGTAGAATTCTTTGAGCATCAGTTCCATGTCCGGTTCAATACCGGCGGTGCCGCCTTCGGAAAGCGCTTTGCGGGCAATGTCCGGGATATGGTCATCTTCGCGGGTGACCCCCAGCTTGTTGTTGATGGCGCGTTTTAAATTCAAAGACCGTTCGCCAAAGGTCAGCAGGTCCATGGTTTTAAAATTAGCCCCAGTGATATCGGTCAGTATGGTTGCTATCATAGAGGCGGGAATGGGGGAGAACTGGCAAAGCGTGAAACTGTTGTAAAGTTCACAAAAGCTTAAAATTTTGGTGGTTAGCGCCCCTTTTTGCGCGGGATCATTTTTATCGGTAAATGTAATCCCTAAATCGAGTCCCACTTCATTGCCCGGTGCATCCAGGCTATAAAAAGCCCCTTTTAAATGACAGGCGCCCCGGGGGCCGACAGCGTATGCCAGGGCAGCTCCCTGGTAAGCCCGCGGATCGTGCATGGGGAACTCAAGGCCCTTTACATGGGCGGCTTCTTCCGGATCCGCGCCAAGTTCAGCTGCCATTTGTTTAACCCCTTTGGACAGCAGCTTGCCGATGCCTTCCTGACGGATGATCATCTCAACAAGCTTTAATATTGTTTTACTGTCACCCCAGGTGATTTCCATGCCGGCGGTTTTCGGTGTGAGGATGCCCTTTTCATATAAATGCATGGCAAAGGCAATGGATACGCCGGCGGATATGGTATCAATACCGTGGGCGTTGCACAGGTGGTTGGCCATGACAATAGAATCCATGTCAAAATTCATGCACAGCGGTCCGAACGCGCCCACGGTCTCATACTCCGGGCCGTCCACTTGCTTGATGGTTGTTGTGGGATCTGGTTTGAAATCCTTGATGATGCGGCCGCAACCGATGGGACATCCGGCACAGGCATAAGTTCCCATGCGGTAGCGCTCCCGGAATGCCGGTCCGTGAACTTTGGCTGCCGGGAACACACTTTTGGTAAAATATTTAGCCGGTGCATCGCCCAGGCGCATGGCAAGATCCATATAGAAATTCGTGCCGTAGAGTTTGTACGCCTGGGTATAGGCGTTGCTTTTAATGGTATCCCGCGCTTCGCTGATTACCTTTTTTAAACTTGCAGGGTAGGCAATTTTTGTTTTTTGATTGCCGGATACCACCAGTGCTTTCAGGTTTTTGGAACCCATCAGCGCGCCCATGCCGCATCGACCGGCTGCCCGGCCTTCATCGTTCATGATATTGGCGTAATTGATTAAATTTTCTCCCCCTGCGCCGATGCAGGCCACGGAGACTTTTGCGTCAACTTCAGCTTTAATTTTTTCCTGTGTTTCGTAAATATCGCCGGTGCCCCACAAATGGGATGCATCCCTGATTTCAACGGCCTCTTCGGTTACATAGAGGTAGACGGGGTTATCCGCCTTGCCTGTAACCAGAATGCCGTCATATCCCGTGCCTTTAAGCCGCATGGGAAATTTTCCGCCGGTGGTCGCTTCGCCCCACAAACCGGTTCCCGGGGAGATTCCGCAAATGGCTGCCCGGCTGACCATAGGGACATTAGAACCGGTAAACGGGCCTGTGGCAAAGACAATGGGATTATCCGGTGAGAGGGGGTCCATATCCGGTTTTATATAGTCATATATTATTTTTGCCGCCAGGGTGGAGCCGCCGACATATTTTTTCTGGTCCGCGTCACTGATGGAAATTTCTTCAGTTTTGCCGTTGGTTAGATCGATTTTCAGGAATTTTCCAAAATATCCTTTCATGGGACTACCTCCATATGTCTGATTGCATGTCCAGCAGGTTGCCTTCATAGGCATTCAAGAATATATCTTTGAGCTGCTCTTTGTTTAAGTCATACCACCCAAAATAGAATCCCGGATCCGTGGGGGTTTGTTCTAAGATCATATCCATGTGTTTTTCAAGATCATCCATGGTGACGCCGGAATCCTTGAGGCCGATGGGAAGATTGAGTGATTTCATGAAACCCCGGATTTTTTCGATCAGGTTGGACAGACTTTTTTCATCCGAATCAGGATCCCGAACACCTAGCAGGTCGCAGAGCTCCAGATAGCGGTCGGTGATTTTTGAATACACCTGGAGTTCATAGGAAATAAACAACAGGACCATCACGCCATGATGAATGTGAAACAGCCCGCCGAGGGTGTGGCCCAGAGCGTGGGAAATACCCGAACCAGCATTTGCCAACGGAATCCCTGCCATCATGGCTGCTTGCTGCATCTTCATTCGGGGCATGATGTCAGAGCCGTCCGCATAAGCCCGTGGCAGCCACTTAAAAATCATCTCGATTGTTTTTTTCGCGATGGCCTGATTAATTTCATCGGATTTTGGGGCCATAAATCCGTCTATGGAATGGGCCAGAGCGTCGGCACCGGTGCCGGCGGTCAGTTCCGGAGGCATGCCGACGGTCAGTGTCGGATCCAGCAGGGCAAAATCCGGTACAAATTCCGGTAAGGCACCGGCAACGGGAAGTTTGACGCCGTCCGGGAAAGAGATGACCGCCACGCCGGAAACCTCGGAACCGGTTCCGCTGGTGGTGGGGATGCATGCCAGTTTGGCCTTGTTCCTGAGATTTAAAGGCACCAGCGGGCTGAGTATTTCCAGTTTTACATCCGGGTGTTCGTACAACAGCCATGCCGCCTTTGCCGTATCCATGGCTGATCCGCCGCCGATTGCAAAAATAAGATCCGGCTTAAACTTTTTGATTTGTTCTGCGCAGTCTTTTACCGTATCAATCGGCGCATCCGGCTGGGCTTTGGCCCATGTTTGAAAAGAAATTCCATGTCTTTTTTGATACGGGCTCATGACTTTTTGTGCAAACCGGACCGCATATTCATCGGTGACAATAAACGCCCGCTTGCTTTTGCATTCTCTGGCAATCAAATCCACTGCATCGGGAAGAAGCTGGGGTTCATCCAAAAAAAGGTTAAAACCGGAAAACACCCTCGGCACAAAAAATGGCTTCATCACGTCTCTTAAGAATTCCGCCTGTACCATGGGACCGCCCCATGTTTTCAGTAAATATTCGTGAGTCCAGTAAGTCATATTTCCTCCTTGCTTGACAGGTCTTTAGGTTGAAGGGGTTGAGACTGAAGGGCAGTCTGAATGGGTCATTTTTTTTAAAGCGCATTCCGCCTGCCCTAAAAGCCTTCAGCCTATAC
>JAGGYV010000297.1 GCA_021162325.1 Desulfobacteraceae bacterium
AAATTGAATCCATTTCATCAAAAGCCGCCAGTCAGATTATTGCCGCCATTGTTCCGTTGTCAAGAATGTTCGGTTATTCAACAGCCTTGCGGTCTTCTTCCCAGGGACGGGGAAATTTTACCATGCAGTTTTCGCATTTTGATAAAAGCTGATGGCGTCACCAAAAGTCGAATTTAGACGGCAAAGTATAAAAGTTCACCAATCTCAATATCTTGTATGCCTGAAAAAGTATTTCAAACAACAAAAAAAACAGACGGCTGGAAATCAGTAACCGTAACCTTCAAAAATAATCGCAAAATCGGGTGGCAAACCATTCGTGTACCAAAGAGTGGTGGAAAAAAAAGTGGATGGAGTTCCACACCAGACAGATCACAGGCTATCTGAAAAACTTTGGAAAAGCTCAACTGATTTGTTCGCAATTTAAAACAAAATCCAATAAAGGAAAAAGAAAACACCTCGCATGCAATGATTTGAAGGCAACACCCAGACAAATTGTTATTGGTTATCGACTTCGGTGGGCAATAGAGATATTTCATAAAGAAATAAAAATGTTTCTGGGGTTTGAAGACGTATCGGCCAAGCATTTCAGTTCTGTCATCTCACATGCCCATTGGGTTTACTGCGCTTATATTTTAATGAATTCGTCTCCACCAGGATTTCCGGATGGGATGAAATCAATGGCGGAGAAACAATTGATGGTCAACAAGATCATTGAAAAAAAAGAGTTGTCCGCCGGGAACCAGCTTTTAACGCAGGTTAAAGGACCACACCGATTAAAAATCCTTATCCAAAAGGCACTCAACGGTGGTAGTGCCGTAGGATCTCTTGCAAACTGCGGGTTTGCTGGGATTTGATTTTTTTTCATTTAACATTTAAGCATTAACGATATGGGCCTTGCCATGATTAATTCGGTATGGTGTCCCCGAAATCCGGACTGTTGAGGATGTTTGTGCTTGTCAAAACCATCCAAATTCATTATAATTTTATCAATTTCATATGAAAAGTTTACTTCGCAAGATCCGTTTAAGACAAAATTTAATGGTAATAAAAAGCTAAAAAATATGAATCCGCTTCTTAAAAAAAATTTAAAAAAAATCAGAACTTATTGCCAGCAGCGGGACGTTGAAAAATTATATGCATTCGGTTCCGCAACAACGGATCATTTTTCCGAAAACAGCGATGTTGACTTGATCGTTAAATTCAAAAGTCTTTCCATTGACCAATATGTGGATAATTATTTTGAATTACACGAAATATTGGAAAAATTGTTTAATCGCAAAGTTGATTTGATGACGGAAAATTCACTGTCAAATCCATATTTTATAACAAAAGTGAATCAAACGAAAAAACTAATTTATGAAGGATGAAATAAAAAAACTACTATTTGATATCAATGAAGCAGCAGATTCGGTCTTTGAATATCTTGGCGAAAAAAGGGATTTCAATATTTACGCCAAAAATAAAATGATGAGAAGAGCTGTTGAACGAGAATTTGAAATCATCGGCGAAGCGATGAATGCCATTTTAAAGTTAGAGCCAAAGTTTCCAATAAAAAATGCCCGGAGAATTGTAGCACTCAGAAACCAAGTCATCCATGGCTACGATAACGTCGACAGTGCAATTATTTGGGGGATTATCAACCGTGACTTATCGGACCTGAAGGTTGAAGTGGTAAAATTATTGAATGAATAAAATGGATTAATCTGTATGGTGTCCCCCGAACTCTAAAAATTTGTTTTCCGGAAATATCTGTTTTGGCCAAAAAATTTGTCCAATTTTCAGCTCTTTACGAGTTTCAATAGCTATTCGGCACTCCATAAAAAATCGTGCAACCACAAGATATCGTTTTCAAATCCGCCCAAATGCCTTTACTCCCCCTCCAAAAAATATATTAAAAATGTCCTCAACAATAACAAAGGGGATTTTATCCCAACACCTTCATCATCATGGGCAGGGCCACGAAGGTGCCGATACCGCTGCCGAGATTGGTGAAGACCACCACCAGCAGAATCCGGGTGACCTTGTTACGCCAGAACCCCCGGGCGGACAGGATGTCATCCGGCAGGGATTCCAAATCCCGGACTTTGGGTTTTCGGGCAACCGCCTCCACAAGGCCGGATACCCATCCGGCGGCAATCATTGGGTTCAAAGAGGTCAGGGGGGCCGCAAAAATGGCGGAAAGTATGGTCAGAGGATGACCGAACGCGATAATGGCCCCTATTCCTGCAAAAATCCCGTTCACAGCAACCCACCAGACAATCATATCTTTACCCGCATCCGCCCCGCCCTGAAAAAAACCGAAAATGATCAGGCAGATAATGAGTGCTGGAATCAGCCATTTTAATACACCGGAAAATCTGCCTTTGGGGGGAAGCACTTCAAGGGCACCAATGTTGATATCTTCGTTAATATATTTCCGGATACCGGGCACATGTCCCGCCCCGACCACAGCCACAATTTTCTTGCCGGGCGCTGTTTTTATCTTCTGGGCCAGATACCGGTCCCGTTCGTCGATTAATATTTCCCGCAAAACAGGGTGTGATTTTTCAACTTCAGACAAAATGGATTCCAGCATATCTGCCTGCTTCATCTCCTCAATGTCCTTTTCGTCAATTTCTTCTACACCGCCCATGGACAGTACAAGCTGAAACAGTAATTTCATTTTACTCCAGACCCCGGTACTGCGCCATGTTCGGGAAAGCGTTATGGTAATGTCCCGATCTGCCAGGCAAATTTCCGCCCCAGTCGATTCGGCGGTATCAATGGCCCGGATCATTTCCTCGCCTGGCTTTACACCGAGTTTATTCCCGATCCGTTTTTGAAATGAGGCCAGCATCAGATTCGACAACAAAAGAAACGACTTTTTCTCCTTGATCACCTTGATGATATCCATTTCCAGCCACTGGTCTTTCTTTTTAATTGACTGAAATCTTGCCGGACAAAGCTCCACACACACCGTTTCCGGATGTTCCTCGTTGATCACCTTCTCAACCAATTCAACACTTTCTTTTGACACATGCGCGGTCCCGACCAGTGTAATTTCCTTGTCACCAATATAAATTTTATCGCCCGTTTCACTCTCAGCAACGGTATTCATAGATTGATCCTTTCATGATGGATAGGCTAAACAAATAAAATAATACCGGATTAATAAGCCATGGGGCCGGCCAAAACAAGAATAAATTTGATGGCGTCATAAAAAGTCCAACTTCTGCGTTGCACTGCATTCTTCGTCACTACGAAGTAGCAAGCTACACCTCATTCCTCAAAATTTGTGCGCCTTGCCAATTTTAGGATTTGGTGGATCTTTTTTCTTTGCCATCTGAATCTGACTTTTTACAGGATCATCAAATTTATTAAAAGATTCACAGTGGCGACTAAAATCAGTTTGCAACTTGAACTGCGGTCAGGTAAAAGTTAAATGAATAAACACGGTCTGATCCTTTTATTCTGGAATTTGAATATGCCGATCTATGATTCAACATATACATGGGAAGGATGGGGTGGCAAGCTTCAGCTGGCCAGCGGAAAATGCAGGCTTCGGATCTATGATCGGTCAGAAGGAAAAGATAAGGACATCTCTTTTTTAAAACCTTTTGTGGTCATTGTCTCTGATCTGTCGGACAGCAAAATGACGATACGAAGCTGCGCCGGACATATTGCAACAAAAGTAACCCAGGACTTTAACATCGACCCCCATCGCATGTTCTGGGTAGAATACTATCCCCTGATTACGTATGGGGCCAATTGTGAAAATACAATTTCGGAACAATATGTGGCCGTGGATTTTGAATGGTATAAAGAAAAAGCCATCAGCCCCAAATGGCGCCAGTTAAAGCCGCCCCTGCTGGATATTGTTAAAGGACTTATAAAGTAACAACTCAGGTATTTTTTTTAATGGCTCCATCCTCTTTTTTACTTAACCCATGAACGTTCATAACAATTGAGGGTCAAGCGCTGGACGGATTAATAAACAAAACATGATAAGGATTGCCATGATATTCTTTATTAGGGCCTTCCTTAAACCCGAAGCGTTTGTAAAAACTCAGCTGCCTGAACTCAAAAAAGGATTCCACATAAAGCCGTTTTTCCTCTTGTCGGGCTATTGCTATAGCATGAGAAACAAGCAAAATACCATGTCCGTTTCTTCTAAATTTTGGATGTACGCTTAGCGTACCGATAGCTATCGATGGATTTGGGTTTTGATGATCCGGAATCCTGAATTCCATGATCATGGCCCCCATAATCATGGAATCATTTTTTATGACAAAACACCGGTTTTCAATAATCGACGCTTCTATGTACGGATTCGTATCCCAGTAAAAATAGCCTGTATCAATCTTCTTTAACTGGATTTTTAACAGGGTATTTAATTCCCTGACGCCGCTCGAATCGTTTAAACCG
>JAGGYV010000283.1 GCA_021162325.1 Desulfobacteraceae bacterium
CACAAACTTAGTCAGAATATCCGATATTTGTTCGGGAAAAGATACCAGGCTGATGCCAAACGATGTGTCCAGAAGAACATTATGGCCCAGAACAAAGATAGGGGTTATCACCAGACACACATGAAAAATAAAACTGACCAAGACCAGACAGGCGTTGGCTCCCAGGACGGTAATTCTTAAAAACGCAAAATATCTCGTAAACCGTTCCCACCCGGATAAATCGGGTTGCGGTACAAACGCCGCATCCGGCGCAAACCGCCGCGCTTCTTTTATTCGGGTCAATTTAAGCAACCGGATGGTTTGAACGATCAGGCCCAGACCAAATACAATAAAAGAGAGCCAAACCATCGGGCCCTTAATAAAATCTAAAAAAACTGTATTAGAAAAAATTGTCATATTCATATTTATTCCTGATAATATCTCTGTTCATATCCCTTCTGGACGATCGTGCGCTTCACCTGATTTTGCCATTGCATGACCGGCTGTATTTTCAAAATATCCTCCAGGCGGTTCTGGGCTTTCAGGCGGGTATATATTTCATGCCAGGCACAGTTAATATCCGGGCTGACTTCACACTTGTCTCCGTTGGTCCCCCCGCAAGGTCCATTAAACAGACCCTTGGCACATCGCGTAACCGGACAAATCCCTGCCGTATACGCCAACACACATTCACCGCATGCACGGCACCGTTCTTCATACAGACCGACATCCAAATCAACGCCAATGGCAATGGTGTTTAATGCCGGAAAAACGGGTTTATTGGGATATTTTTCCGCCAAAAGCTGCACACCGGCACCGCAAGCCATGGACAGTACGCAATCCGCTTCTTCCACCATATCATCTAAAACGCCCAGGTATTGTTCATTACACTGTCGCTCCACCGTGTACCCGGAAAAGTGGCCGTCTGATTTTGTTTTATCCCTTAATAATTCCAGCTCTGTCTGCAACATATTAACTTCTTTCTGACCACCGGCAAGACAGACGGACACACACCCCCCGCAACCAACAATCAAAACATCTCTATATGGCGCAATATAATCTACAATTTCTTCAATCGGTTTTGACTTTGCTTTAATCATTTTGCCCTCTAATAATCATATCATATTCTGTTAAGACCATGGATTCCGGACGATGGCAGTCATTGCACAGGGTCGGAACCGCAGCCTGATCCATTGTTGCTGCCTGAATGTGACAGCCCATACATTGCCGATGAAATGCCTCCTGGGTATTAATTTTATTATCTGACGCATGACAGGACGAACACATAATGTCCGGATTGCCTTCGTAGAGTTCCATGGTATCGACTACATTATTTTTATTCTCATCATATACATGATGGCAAATCTCACAATCATAAGATTCCATATGCATCTCATGCGGGAACGGCACCGATTCTCTTTCTTTACTGCATCCGATCTTGTCTATAGGGCATGCGCCCATCATGGACAAGGTCCATATGCCGGCGAAAAAAAGAAAAGCCAAAATAAAACAAATTTTTGTTTTTGCCGGAAAATATTTCACTTCTTTGACCTCCAGGTGATTACTGTATGAGATTCAGATCAATCAGCGGGCAATCACACATTTCGTAACAGCTTTAAAATATTAAAATACAACCCCACCATGGGTTGCCCATACGTCTGCATGAAATCTCCATGCGATCTAGAATTGATAATAATAATCACCTTTTTAAAAATAGCAACCCCTCAAAAATATTAAAACTCGAAAACGTTGAAAACAATTAAAGCTGAAATTCAAAGCCATTTTTCCGTTGATAAAGATGCACGCTTTGTGCATCGTTTTGATGTTGTCCTGCTGTTATGCAATGAACAATCAACAAGAAAAGTAGCTGATATTTTTGAAATTAATGCGATAACAATTCAGAGATGGGTGCGGCGATTAAATAAATTTGGCTTTGAAAGACTCAGAGATAAGACGGGTCGCGGTCGCAGATCCCTTCTTTCAGAAGCCGATCAAGTAAATAATTACAAGCTACCTCAAAAAAGGACCGGCACAGAACAGAGGTTGCTTCATGCGTTTATATGATTAAACGCTCAATTTAGGTTTAAGATAAAAATTGCGTAATCGGTGTTATAGGTATCCAGTTTTCTCCGATTCCCAGGGCTGCGGCGTCCATGCCCATGCTCAGTCCGAGCAATTGAGGATATATAATCGAAGGTAACAAAGGATTGCCGCCGCGGAGGGTATAAATATTGTTTTGCACTGTATCAAACTGCATTTGGCAATAAGGACAGGCGGTACAAAGGTAATCCGCATCAGCCTGTTTGGCGTTTTTTATTTTTTTTTCGGCTAGATCCATGGCCAGTTCATCGTTTACACCTGAAACCGGGGCGCCGCAACATTCCAGTTGCATGGGCCAGGAAACACTTTTTGCGCCGGTCGCCTCAACCAGTTCATCAAAGATCGAGGGGTTAACCGGGTCATCAAACTCCACCACTTCGCTGGGCCGGAGCGCGTGACACCCGTAATGGGTTGCAATTTTCAGTCCCTTAAACGGCCGGGTAATTTTTTTCGCGATTGCATCAAGCCCCACATCATGATGGAGTACGGAAAGAAAGTGCCGGGCCTTGATTTTTCCATTATACGCAAGTCCCTCTTTGTCTAAAATTTGATTGACCCACTCTTTTATAGCCCGATCTTCCTTCATCAGGTGTTCCGCTTTCTTGAGACTGCCATAACAACATTGACACAGGGTCAGTATGTTCAAATTTTTTTCTTCAGCCAGGGCAAGATTCCGGGCGGATGCGAGTATAAACGCTTTATAATCAAAATTTTTGATGGGATAGCCGCAGCAGTTAAACTCCTTAATATCTATCAGGTCGATGTCAAGGGCTTCCGACAGGACTTTTCTGGCGGACACCTCATAGGACTGTAAGCGAGCCGGAATCTGACAGCCGAGAAACAAGGCATATTTCATTATGATCTTTCCTTTGTTTGCAATGATTTTTTCATCTTCTTTTGAATCGCCAGGTTCTTAAGTTCATAGAATACGTCCGTCACCCTGACTCCCTGGGGGCATTGCTCCTGACACTGATAGCAGGTAAGACAATTCCAGAGCATTGGCGTGCCAAGCGTGGCATCCCTCATACCCAGTGCCAGACAGTGCATAATCTGGTGCGGCAGGAGACCCAGAATCTGTTCGGCGTTTTCATAATTTGCGACCACCGGGCACACGGTGGTGCAGGTTTCGCACCCGAAACAATAAGCAAAGGTCTGTGCATCGGTTGACAATTCTTTTCCTTCAATATCCCTTTGGTCATCCCCAATGCCTTCTCCAGCAGACGGTGTTAATAAAACGGGTTTCTCAGATTCCTTTTTAAAGGGAAACATCTCAGCAATGGCATCCATAGCGTGTTGCGTTGGCTGGGAACTTTTCTCACCGGCAAGAGGCACTCGCATCAAAGCCCGATAAAATGAGAGGGGTGAAAGGGTGTAAAACTCAGGAGGCCCCTGGGCAATTAATTTTTCCCGGACATTGAACCACATATCCTGCAGGTTGATACCCACCGGGCAGACCACCGTGCAGCGCCTGCAATTGGTGCAAAGAAAAACCCCTTCCTGAAGCGCCCGAAATTTTACATCATCCAAGGCTTTGCCTGAGGCCAGAGACTTTATGGCATTTATTTTTTCAGATGGAAAAATATTCAGGTTTGGAATCGTCTCAAATACAGTCCGCATGGAGCAGTTTTGAGTACAAACACCGCAATGGGTACAGGCATCCAACTCCAGTGCCTGACGTGTGGCAATGTTTGCGGGGTCGGATTTTTCATCCATAACCGCATTGGCCATCAGACTGAGCGGCCCGGTAAAAATATGAAACATTTTGCTGAAGGGGAGATACGCCAGACCGATCAAACAGGCAAGGTAATGAATGTACCACAGGATCGTGGTTATCGGGAGCCTGTCCAAAATTGTTGCTATCGGGCTTACCAGCCGCGACATCCCATAGCTGAGCGGAGCGGATTGAGGTCGACTGTGGCATTCCGCGCAGCTCATATCATGTAATTCTTTTCCCGTGTCAAGAATTATTGGGTCAAGGATTTCAACCGCATGGGGGGGAACCACGCCGAAGTTCTTGACCCAGTAAGACTCCAGGGCGTTGAGTTCTTCATCCGTTGCAAAATCCATATATTCGTCTGCCATGTCCTGATAGATGGCATGGGACGTGATTTTGATCCCACTGAGCAGAATCCCCGAAACCAAAATAACCGTGATGATAATGATTGTATAAATATCCTGAAAATGACTTGTAAAATCAGTGTGTTTTCGAATAAAACGGCGATATATGGCCATGATAATTCCGATGATGACCATGGCGCCGAAAAGATCCCTTAAAAACCAGAACGGATTCAGGGTGGCGTAATATCCGGGAAATAGATTCGACGTAACGCTTTCCCCCAGCGCATGCATGAGTAAAAGCAGCATAAACCCGACGAATATGAATATATGCATCAGCCAGCGCGAAAAACTTTCACGCAATATACGGAACTGAAAGACCCCGTCTAGCAGGAATACCTTGATCACAGTGAAGAGCTTTCTGCTGGCGAGGGTTTTTATAATGCCCTTAACAGCCGAAAAAATTCTGGTAAAAGTCGTTATCCCTTCAGACTCAGGACCTACCCGAAAACGAAACCATGTAAAAATTTTGTAAACCGTTCCCGCGGCAAAAATAATTAACGCAATATAAAAAGAATTAGAAAAAAACATATGTTTTCACTCGGCAGCTGAAGTTATATTGATGATATCCGGAGCATCGATGAAAAGCTCCTGATCGGTTACAATGGTTAACGGGGGATACTGATTAACATCAACACCGGGCTGATAATCAAATATCCTGACCAGTTCCCTGTTCAAGCAATTGTATAGCCGGGTCAACGGGATTTCCATGGGACATACGTCCTGGCACTGTCCGCAATTTACGCATGAATCCGCAACATGGGAAAGCCGGATCAATTGAAACATAATATCCGGCGGGGTTTCGCCCCCCGCGACGCATCCCCTGTAGGGTTCAAGGTAGCAGTCCTTGCAGTAGCAAAGAGGACAGGCATCCCTGCATCCAAAGCATTTGATGCATCGCTGAAGATGACTTGACCAGAATTTTAACCGCTCATCAGGGGAATAATTTTTCAGCACATCAAGCTCTTTTTGTTCCCGGGCCTGCGCATTTTCCACGGCCGCAGTTTCTTCTTGTTTTCTTTCTTCTATTTGTTCGCTGGTAGCGGCTTCCATTACCAGAGCGCCGTTTTCCGCTGCAGCGTCAAGGAATTCATGCCCTTTTGGAGAACAGATTTCAATAAAGGTCGCCTCCTTGCCGCTGTTGCCCCATTTACCGCAGGCGATATCCGCCATTCTGGGAATTTTATAGCTGCATCTCAGACAATTTTCTCTCATTTCAAAGCCCTTTTGGGCCAACTCTTCCAGGTCCTTCTCCCTTGTACTCCCATCCTTAAGGGTAATAATCAGCTTTCCGTTGTCGACTTCCTCTTTAACCAGGTCCTGCGGGTTTTCACCATAGGCTTCCGAGATCATCTGTTCGGCAACCGTGGGGAGAAAGGTCCCGCTGCAGTTCAAACCGATTAAAAAAAGATTCTCAAGCTGGATCTGCTTTCTTTTGGCCAATTCAATAATGGCGCGGGCGTCACATGGTTTGCAGGTTACCGCGATTTTCATGTTCCTTGCCCCGTCCAGATAGTTTTTAACGATCTTGACCATGCTGACCGGAGCAAAATGCAGGGTGCCCGCTGTCTCATGGATCAGGCCGGGATCGGTGATTAAGGTCGGTACTGCGTCGAATCGGCTGTTGTTCCTTTTTTTAACCGCCAGGACTGCGTCCACTTTTTTGTGTTCAAGCGCAAACTTGAGCAGCGCGGTTACAGCCCCGCCGCTGTTTCCTGTTTCCTGAATTTTCCGATCTGAAGACCATGCCAGGTAAAGATTAGTTTTCATGGTTTTCCACCTTTGCTATATTAATCGCGCAGAATTTAAACTCAGGCATTTTAGAGGGGGGGCCTGCGCACGGCCCGGTAAGTATATTTGCAAGGCATTCTGAAAAATGCCATGGCAAAAAAACCAGACCTTTTTTAATGTCACTGGTTACTCTGACCCGGGTCATGACCTCTCCTCTCCTCGACTTAAGAAGAATTTGTTCGCCATCCGTGATGCCTGTTTTGCCGGCATCGTCAGGGTTGATCTCGGCAAACGCTTCCGACACTTCATTGTTGAGCCGTTCGGTTCGCCGGGTCGTGGTGCCGGAATGAAAGTGAAAGCTGACTCTCCCGGTGGTAAGGATATAAGGATAGGCCTCATCCGGCAATTCTAGAGGTGCGCTACCGGGAGCAACCTGGAAATGGGCCAATCCATCCGGCGTCGCAAATTTTTCCACAAACATGGTATCCGTCCCCGGGTGCGTTTCATCCGGGCATGGCCACTGAATACCGCCGGCCCGTTCTAATCTTTCATAGGTTATGCCGTGATACTGGGGCACGCACTTGCGGATTTCTTCAAATATTTCCTCTGACGTTTTAAAGGAAAAATACTTCTCAAACCCCATTTTTCCCGCCAGCCGGCATAAAATTTCCCAATCCGGCAGGGAATTTCCAACAGGTTCGATTGCTTTCCGAAGTCTTTGAACCCTTCGATCCACGCCGGTAATAGTCCCGTCCTTCTCTGCACCGCTTGCCGCAGGAAGTATCACATCCGCCATTTGCGCCGTATCCGTCATAAAAATATCCTGAACCACCACCAACTTCATTTTTTCAAATTCTTTTCTTACTTTATTAATATCCGGAGCGGACATCATGGGGTTTGCTCCCATAATGTAGAGAACCGAACATTTTTCCACCATATCCATATAGGTCAAACCGGGCTCGGACGGAAGTCCCTCCACGCCCCACATGGACTCAAAGCGTTGCGCGGTTTCCTGGTTTACCTTCTGAAAACCAGGATAAAAGACAGGCACCGTACCCATATCGCCGAATCCCTCTCCGTTGGAATGACCCCTTAAGGGATTAACGCCTGTTCCGGGTTTTCCGTAATTTCCCGTTAACAGCGCCATGTCCGCAAGCGCCTGAATGCTTTCAATTCCCGCTGCATACTGCGCGATACCGGCGTTAAACAGGATGCAGGCGTTTTTGGCGGTTGCGTATGTAACCGCCGCTTGTTTTATCTTTTCAACAGGAATATCCGTTATTTTTTCAATTTCCTGCAGGTCCAGGGAATCAAGATAGGTTCTCAGATCTTGAAACCCGCTGGTTCTTTTTTCTATAAAAACTTTGTCTTCCAACCCTTCCTCCAGAATAATCTTCATCATCCCGTTTATCAGGGCGGCATCGGTGCTTGATTGGATCTGCAAGTAAAAATCGGTTAGAATTTTTACCGTGGGTGTTTTTCGCGGGTCCACGGTGATGATCTTGGCACCTCTTAATCTCGCCAAAAGCACCTTGTTCGCCAGAAGGGGATAGGTTTCCTGAAGGTTGGGGCCCATTATCAGGATACAGTCGGCTTTTTCAACGCTTACTGTTGAGGTCGGCATTACCCCGGAGCCCACGGTAGAGAGAAGGGCAGGCACGGAGGTAGAGTGGCAAAAGCGGGAGGCATTATCCAGGTTGTTGGTTTTACAAACTATCCTGGCAAATTTTTGAATGACGTAAAGATCTTCATTGGCGCATTTGCCGGAATTGATAAACCCCACCGCATCCTTGTCCGCTTCTGTTAATTTTTTGGCAATCAGGGCAAAAGCCTCGTCCCAGGAGCACTCCTCATACTTTCCATTTTTTTTGACAAGGGGGGTTTTAAGCCTTTCATCGCTGGTTGCGTAACGATAGGCGTTTTTTCCCTTAAGGCAATTTTTCCCTTTACATACAGGGTGGCTCTTTAAAGGTTCTATACCGGCGATTTCACCGTTTTTGACGATTAACTCGATACCACAACCGCACCCGCAGCATGGACAGACGGTTGGAACATGTTCAATATAGTTCATTTAATCCCTTCTCCCCTTGTCAATGCTTCCAATGGATTTAAGCCCAGCTTTTTCGTTTCTTCGGTAAAGTCCCGAATCACCTGGGCGAATTTGGGGCCTTCCGATGCGGCTACCCACTCCAGGCGCAGACGTGCAGGATCAATGCCGATACATTCCAAAAGTTTTTTGGTCATTAGAATGCGTCGTCTTGTGTACAGGTTACCTTTTCCATAGTGACACTCGCTTGGATGGCACCCGGCGATGATCACTCCGTCAACACCGCTGGTCAACGCTTTGAGAATAAAGAGAGGATCTATTCTGCCGGTGCACATAAATCGTACCACCCGGATATTGGGTGGATATTGCATCCTTGAGACACCGGCCAGATCGGCTCCCGCGTAAGAACACCAGTTGCATAAAAAAGCCAGTATTTTCGGTTCAAAACTATTGGACATGATGGGTACCTGTATCCTTATCCATGCGTGAATGCGTAAATTTGTTCTCTTACCTGCTCCTGGCGAAAATGCGACATATCCACCGCCTTGGAGGGACAACTTGCGGCACAGACACCGCACCCTTTGCAGGAAGCTGTGTTGGTTTGTGCTATTTGGACGCCGTCTATCTCAACCACATGGATGGCGTCCCAGGGACAAACCCGTTCGCAGGTACCGCAGCCGCTGCATTTTTCTGCGTCAACCACGGAAACAATCGGCTCGATTTCCAATTGTTCCTTCATCAGGATTTTCGCGGCCCTTGCCGAGGCGGCTTTTGCCTGGGCGATGGATTCTTCGAGCGGTTTGGGGGAATGGCACAGCCCGGCGATAAAGACGCCATCCGTTGACGAATCCACGGGCCTGAGTTTCACGTGCGCCTCTGCGAAAAAATTATCCTGATTGACGGATGTTTTATAATGTTTGGCCACGGTAATGCTATCGTTTGGAATAATGGCAGACGCCAGGACAAGCACATCCGCGTCTATTTGAAGCGGAATCCGCAGTGCCTGGTCCATAACGATGACCTGGAGCCTGTTTTCTCTGATTTCGACATCCGGCTTTTCTTCCAGGCAATAGCGAATAAAAACAATACCCCGGGATCTTGCTTCCCTGTAGAGAGCCTCTCTTTTTCCATATGTACGGATTTCCCGGTAAAGGATATACACATTCATTTTCGGATTGATTTTTTTGAGCCGGAGTGCGTTTTGAATCGACTGGGTACAGCATATCTTGCTGCAGTATGGGCGTTGAGGTTCCCTGGAGCCAACGCATTGAATAAACACGGCCGTTTTTGTGCTCTCTAATTTTTGAGGATGCCGATTCAGGGTTTGTTCAAAGTCCAGGGAAAGAAAAACCATGGGATGTTTCCCGAATTCATACTCTTCAGGCTTGAACTGCTGCGCGCCAGTGGCGATAACGACGGTCCCGTGTTCCACAATTTCAGTCGCTTGTTCCGACTTTATGGTTGTCCTGAAATTTCCCACAAATCCTTGGGCATCAGCAACTACCGATCCGACGTACAGTTTAATCAAGGGATGGTCCTTTACCTGCTGAACGATCCCCCGGGTAAACTCCGTAATATCTTCCCCGGCCCATGTGACCGACAGATACCTGGCGTTTCCCCCCAGTTCTTTATTTTTTTCAACCAGATGAACCGGGAATCCCTGGTGAGCCAATTCCAGGGCCGCTGTCATGCCGGCAATTCCGCCTCCAATGACAAGGCCCTCCTGCGTGAGTCCTATTTTTATTTCCTCAAGGGGCTCCAGCAGCGATGCTTTGGCCACCGCCATGCGAACCAGATCTTTGGCTTTTTCCGTGGCTTTTTCCGGTTCCTGCCTGTGTACCCATGAGCATTGATCGCGAATATTGGTCATTTCAAACAGGTATTTATTAAGGCCGGATTCCCGGAGTGTCTCCCGGAACAAAGACTCATGGGTCCGTGGGCTGCAGGATGCCACTACGACGCGGTTAAGTTTATGGGTTTTGATGGCATCTTTTATTTTTTCCTGAGTATCCTGCGAACATGTAAACATATTCGCTTCTGCATAGGCAACGCTGGGTAAAAGCTCGGCATAATCCCGCACACTTGGGACATCAACCACTCCACCGATATTGGTTCCGCAGTGGCAGACAAAAACCCCCACTCTGGGCTTTTCCCCTTTGACATCAATTTCCTCGGGATAGGATTTTTCCTTTACCTGAGTATGCCGCACATCGGCCAGGGCAGTACAGGATGCGCCGACCGCTGCGTAAGCCTCCATTACGGAATCGGGAATATCCCTTGGCCCTTTAAACGCGCCGCACACATAGATGCCGGGGCGCGAGCTTTCAACAGGGTTAAAACTTGTTGTGGCGGCAAAACCGTAAGGATCAAGCTTGATGCCGAATTTTTGAGCAATCTCATGGGCGTCTTCCTTTGGTTTCAAGCCGATGGAAAGGACGACCAGATCAAAGACTTCCTCAATAATTTTTCCGGTACCATTGAAATAACGAATTATCAGGCTCCCGCTGCCATCGGGAGAGACCCTGCTGATTTTTGATTTGATGAACCTGACGCCCGCTTCATCCCTGGCCCGCATGTAATATTTTTCAAAATCCTTGCCATGGGTTCGAATATCGATATAAAAAATGGCGGCATCCAGAGGCCCTGTGCTGTGCTCCTTGGCGATCATGGCTTCCTTGATCGCGTAAGTGCAGCATACGGATGAACAATAAGGGTTTCCGTGGTGTTCATCCCGGGAGCCGACGCACTGAATCCAGGCAATTTTTTTAGGTTCCTTTCGATCCGAAGGCCTGACCATATGTCCCTCATAGGGTCCCGATGCGCTTAAAATACGCTCAAATTCCATACTGGTAATAATATTCGGCTGGTTGTTGTACCCATAAGAATCAAAGACAGATGGATCAAACAACTCAATACCCAGCGCCATGACGATGGAACCGACTGAGAGGTCAATCTCCCCAGGCTGCTGTAAATGGGTTTGAAAGGTGATGGCGCCGGCGCCGCAAGCATCCACACACTGATAGCACTCCGAACACAGACCGCAGTTGATACAGCGATTGGCCTCGGCAACGGCCTGCTCTTCTGTGAAACCGGGCTGCACCTCCTGAAATCCCTGGAGTCTTGTTTCAGGATTTATGCGGGAAACGCGCTGTCTGGGCACATGCGCATAGCCCTCGGTGGGGATATCGACAGCCCGTTTATATTCTAAAGGCCGACCTTTGCGCAGGTCCTCACCGCGCAGGTATCGATCAATTGATACTGCCGCCTGCTTACCGGCTTCAATGGCTTCGACAACTGTTTTGGGTCCGGTAACCGCATCCCCTCCGGCAAAAATCGCCGGGTCATCGGTTTGCATGGTAACAGGGTCCACGTTTATGGTTCCGCGCCCGGAAAGTGTACAGGCGGTTTCCGGTTCCAGGCATGACCACTCAGACTTCTGGCCGATGGCAGAAACAACCCCATCCACCTCCATAATAAACTCCGAGCCCTTGATGGCAATCGGCCTGCGGCGGCCGCTTTCATCCGGGTCGCCAAGTTCCATTTTTATACATTCAATGGCCTTGACCCTGCCGTTTTCTCCGATGATCCGAACCGGCGCGGTCAGGGTTTTGATGGAAATTCCCTCCTCCTCACATTCTTCGATTTCTTCGCTGTTTGCGGGCATCTGTTCTATGCTGCGACGGTAAAGGATAAAGGCGTCATCCGCTCCCAGCCGCCGCGCGCTGCGCACCGCATCCATGGCGACATTTCCGCCGCCGATCACGGCAATACGTTTGCCCAGGGAAGGCGGGGTCCCAATGTTAATCTTTTTCAGTAGTTCAAGCCCCGGATAAACACCTTCCAGATTTTCGCCTTCAATGCCAAGGGGGCTGAAGACCTGTGCTCCGATCCCTAAAAATATCGCACTGCATCCCTGATTTTCTTGAGATTGGGGATTTTCTTGAGATGGAGAATTTCGCAATTGCTCAATGGTGATGTCTTCTCCCAGCTTGATGCCGGTGCGAATCTCCACACCCATATCCTGAATTATCTGAATTTCGGCCTGGATGATATCCCGGGGTAAGCGGTAGTCCGGTATGCACGCAGAAAGCATGCCTCCTGCCACCGGCATTTGTTCATAGATAGTGACAGTATAGCCTTCTATAGCCAGATAATAAGCACAGGACAGTCCCGCAGGACCTGAGCCGATAACGGCGACTTTCTCGTCCTTTGTTTTCTTGAGATCGGGGATGTAGCGTGTTTCGGAATTTAAATCCCTGTCCGCGACAAAGCGTTTAATGGCATCAATGGCAATTGGTTCGTCGATCTGTCCCCTTGTACACACAGATTCGCAGGGACGGTGGCAGACCCTTCCGCAGATAGCCGCCAGAGGATTTTGTTCTTTAATTAATTTAAGGGCTTCATCATACTTGCCCTGTGCTACAAGCGCCACATATCCCTGCACGCTGATATGGGCCGGACACTCGGCCTTGCATGGGGATGTGCCCCGTTTGCTGATGGCGTATGCGGCCGGGATGGCCTGGGCATATTGTTTGTAAACCGCCTTTTGGGTGATTAACCCCTGATCGAATTTGTTGGGAAGTGTTACCGGGCAGACCTGGGCGCAATCGCCGCATCCGGTGCATTTGGACTCATCGATGTAGCGGGGCGTTTTGTAGACCCGAACACGAAAATTTCCCTTGCTCCCTTCCACCATTTCAACTTCCGCATCGGTTATCAGGTCAATGTTCCTGTGTCGGCCGACCTCAACCAGCTTAGGAGAAAGCGTACACATGGAACAATCATTGGTGGGGAAAGTTTTGTCCAATTGGGCCATCTTACCCCCAATGGCGGATGAACCCTCAACCAGATAAACATAGAATCCACTGTCGGCAAGATCAAGCGCCGCTTGTACACCGGCAATCCCCCCGCCTGCCACCAGCACGGAGCCAATTTTTTCCTTTTGTTTGAAAAGCACTTGTTTCTCCACTATAAAATAAGTTGGAATCAATAAACCGGGATCACATTCCTAAAGTATCAGAGGATGAATTTTATATGTGACCTGTTTTTCGAATCTTTACCTGATAAAGAGATGATTTCCTGTGCATCCTTTCCTTGTGCAGCAATTGATAAGCTGCTTTCGGAAAAAATCGTAAAATCATTTTCATTGTTTCATGGTTGCAATTTTTCATTTCAAGGCATTCTCCTGTCTTCATCTCCCGGAACTGCTGGACAGCCTGAAGTGCAGCAACAGGTGCGATTAAGCCGACGAGATCGACGCTATGTTTGGATTGATTTTTCAATCGCATCGCTTTTTTTGTTGATGTGCTCGTTTTTTCGGATATGCCGAATGATACCCGGTATATCCTGGGTATCATTCGGCGGTTGGCAAGGGAGGTAGAAGGGGGACCAACTTTTTCGGCTTGCCAAATTAAAATAAATTTTTAATTGCCAGCTTCAATGCTTTTGTTATATCGATTTCTTTCTGTAAAAATACCGTTATGCGGCATAAAACAACTTTTTAAGAAACAATCCATTCTGATTGACATCTTAATAATATTGAAGCAAATACTATGCCACATTTACTCATTTTTATTATACTGATTTTATGGAGAATATTCATCTGATTTTTTTATTGATTTACAATTGTAAATGCTTTACACAGTTACAATTGTAAATGCCTTTACAGCAGAGGGAAAAATGAATCAATTTGTGAATACGCAGAACCAGTACTGGAAAACCATTATTGATACCATGGCAGAAGCACTGATGGTAGTTGATCCGAAAGGATTGATTATTTCCGTTAATCAATCCATGGTCCGGTTGACCGGTTTTAAAGAGCATGAACTTGTCGGCGAACCTTGCGGTGTTTTATGCTGCGACAGGTGTTTTGTTAAAAAAGAACAATCAACAGACCATTTTTGCGCACTTTTTGAAAAAAAACATTTAAAACTCAGGTGTACGCTTCAAAAAAAAACCGGTGAAACCGTTAATGTGTTTAAAAATGCCACGGTTTTAAAATCCAGCGACGGAAAAATCATCGGCGGAGTGGAAACACTGACGGACTTGAGCGAGGCATTGGCCCGGGAAGCGATTATTTCAGATCTCCGGCAGGAACTGGACGCAAAAGATGGATTTCAGTCCATGGGCGGCAAATCACCGGCCATGCAAAAAGTATATGAACTGATCACCAGCATTGCGGAATCAGATACCCCCGTTATCATCTACGGAGAAAGTGGTACGGGAAAAGAACTGGCCGCCAATGCCATACACAATTTAAGCGACCGGGAAAATGGTCCTTTTATAAAAGTCAATTGTGCCGCATTAAATGAATCCCTGCTGGAGAGCGAACTCTTCGGGCATGTGAAAGGCGCATTTACCGGCGCATTTAAAACACGCATCGGCCGGTTTGAAGCGGCGCATACAGGCGATATTTTTTTAGATGAAATCGGTGACATGCCCTTAAGCACCCAGGTCAAGCTGCTTCGGGTCATTGAAGAAAAAAAAATTGAGAAAGTGGGCGACAATCAGCCGGTTCCCGTAAATGTCCGGCTTATTTCAGCCACCAATAAAGATCTTGATGCGCTCATTAAAAACGGCACTTTCCGCGAAGACCTGTTTTACCGCATCGGGGTGTTGCCCATCCGGATGCCGCCGCTTCGTGAAAGAAAACAGGATCTTCCGCTGCTGATCAATATGTTTTTAAACCGGATTCGTCTTAAAACCGGTAAACCGGTTTCAGGGATGAATAAGGCATCGCTTGCCCTGTTATATGACTACCCGTGGCCAGGAAATGTCCGTGAATTGATCAATGTGATTGAACACGCCTTTGTGTTGTGCCGTAAAGGGGAAATTACCCCTGATCACCTGCCCGACAATCTGTTAAAAAAACAGAAACAACAGCGGCCTGAATCCAAAATCCCGAAAAACCCGAAAAATAATGAAGAAAAAAAGCAACTAATGGCCGCCATTTTGTCAACCGATGGCAATAAATCAAAAGCGGCAAAAATTCTGGGGATCAGCCGGGTCGCGGTGTATAATCGTCTTAAAAAATACAATATTTATGTGGACAAGACCATACATCAATAATGAAATGTAACATTCAACGAGCCATACGCTTCGGTTCCCGACTGGGTGTCAAAAGATTTTGTCCGGGCAACATAGGCAATGACGGTCTTCACCCTTCCCGTCACCAGGCCAATGCCCCCCATAAAAACACCGACAAACGGTTTTTTATCCACACTGTGACTGTCACGAAACGTATTGCCGTCTAAAAAGATATCACGTAAAACAAGCTCACCGCCGGCAGAAAAAAACAGATGGACACCATATTTCTTTCCCGACGAACGACAGATCGATTGCTTGGGTTCCGAGTGAAAACACGTGGCCGGTTGAATGGGAAAATCCCCGCAATCATCCGGCACATTCCATCCATACCGCATCATTAAACCGGCATGGCAAAACGTCTTGACATTCCCCAGGCTGGCCCCGGAATTAAAAATAATATCCCCCCCGGCCCCGGCGTTGATATTGGATGCGAACATCTTGTGTTTGTAATCATAGATCAGACCCAGGACCGGCTCATCTTCGAGCTGGTGATCCCACCCTTTGGGTTCTTTATTGTGTAATAACGAATGCCCTTCCGACTGAAGCGCCTCAGCATAGGAATGGGGTCCGACAATTCCCGCACAAAGTCCCAGCGTGTGCATTCGATTTTTATATTTCCGGTGAAAGCCTATTTCCATATATAAGATCCCGGCATAGGGCCGGTCATCTTTGATCAGTTCCGTTTCCTCAATATCGTTGGGCGTATACATTTTCTGGCCCACGGAAAATGTGAGCGCTTTTTCCGATTCCGATTTTTTTTCAAATCCCAGTCGTTTGACAACCGGGTACAGCCATCGATGCGCCCATGCATCCTCAGGTAATTCTTCCAGCCCATAGCGGCTCCAGGTCAGTTTGAATCCATTGGTATATTGGCCATCTTGTTCAGCAAAAATATCATTTTCCATATAAAAAGTGAATGCCTTGAATTCACGGGACAAACAGGATTCTTCCGCATATAAATGCGACGGTGCCATCCAGACAAAAAACACCATCAACAAGGCGGTGATTGGATAAAAAGGGAATTGATATTTTTTTACATTTGAAAAACAAAATTCAGGCATAAAAATATTAATCCTATATTGGCATTGAAAATAACATACAAATTTTGTAAGCAGATCCTTGGTTGAAAGCACATCTACAGTTGTACCCCCGTGAACGGGTACCAGCTTTTTATGCCTTAACAAATTACATCGTCGTTGAACGGAAAGTCCCTCAATG